>JANLRI010000638.1:0-2856 GCA_031361565.1 Betaproteobacteria bacterium
CAGGGCCAAGCTACGGATATCGAAATTCAGGCCAAAGAAATTCTCTATTTGCGCGAGCGCTTGAATCGCCTTTTAGCCGAAAACACCGGTCAGCCGCTTGAGAAAATTGTGCTTGATACTGAGCGCGACAATTTCATGTCTGCGGACGATGCGGTCACTTATGGTTTAATTGACAAAGTAATGACCAAGCGCTAAGCGAATGACGATCAACCGAAGGCTAGGGTTTCGACCCTAGTCTGGACCGAAAAAACCACGGTATAAACACTCAATGGCTGACAAAAAAGGCTCAAGCGAAAAGCTTCTCTACTGTTCTTTTTGCGGCAAGAGCCAGCATGAAGTCAGGAAACTGATTGCGGGACCCTCGGTATTCATCTGCGATGAATGTATCGAGCTGTGCAACGACATCATTCGCGATGAAACGCAAACCGATACTCCTGGGCTTGGTGGCTCAACTAAAACCGGTGGCTTGCCCGCGCCGGCTGAGATTTGCGGCATTCTTGATCAGTACGTGATTGGTCAGGAAGCCGCTAAGCGCTCGCTCGCGGTGGCCGTTTATAACCATTACAAACGCCTGCGTCATCGCGCCAAGAAGGACGACATCGAGTTGTCCAAAAGTAATATTTTGCTGATTGGCCCGACCGGCTCCGGTAAAACCCTGCTCGCGCAAACTCTGGCTCGGCTCTTGGACGTGCCCTTCGTGATTGCCGATGCAACCACGTTGACCGAAGCCGGTTACGTGGGCGAGGACGTCGAGAACATCATTCAAAAATTGCTGCAAAACTGCAATTACGAAGTTGAGAAGGCGCAAAACGGTATTGTGTACATCGACGAAATCGATAAGATTTCCCGTAAGTCGGACAATCCATCAATCACGCGCGACGTATCTGGCGAAGGGGTCCAGCAGGCCTTGTTGAAGCTCATCGAAGGCACGGTGGCTTCGGTTCCACCCCAAGGTGGTCGCAAGCATCCTAATCAAGATTTCGTGCAAATCGATACCACTAATATTTTGTTTATTTGCGGCGGGGCGTTTGACGGGCTTGAGAAAGTCATTCGCAATCGTTCCGAAAAGTCCGGTATTGGCTTCGGTGCTGAGGTTCGGACGCAAAAAGAAAAGATGGTGGGCGATGTGCTGCGTACCGCTGAGCCAGAAGATCTCATCAAGTTTGGGCTGATCCCCGAGCTAGTGGGGCGCCTACCGGTTTTAGCCACCCTTGACGAGCTCAATGAAGAAGCCTTGATTCGTATTCTGACTGAGCCGAAAAATGCACTCGTGAAGCAGTATCAAAAACTGCTTGCTATGGAAGGCGCTGACTTAGAGATTCGTCCGGAAGCTTTGAATGCGATTGCGCGCCGCGCCATTAAGCGTAAAACAGGTGCTCGTGGCCTGCGCTCCATTCTTGAGCACGCTTTGCTCGACACTATGTTTGATCTTCCCAGCTTGACCAATGTTGAGAAGGTGGTGATTGATGAGCGTGCGATTGAAGGCGAAGGCAAGCCTCTGATGATTTACGCCGAGACCCCGAAAGTCTCTGGGCAGAATTAGCGCAAAAAGGAGGGAGCCTAGGAGGTTCCGATTAAGTCTCGGCCTGCAGCTCGAAATAGTGCTTGGCCAAACCTTACGGGCCTTCGCGACGCTGTTTTTGCAACGATTTTCCTGACTCGGTAACCGTCATTCGTCGACTAGAGGGCCTGTTTGTAACAGGCCCTTGTCGTTTTGTCGTATGCTCGCTGCTGAGGTAGCGATGAACTCCACTGCAATTGTTCATCGAATACCCAGATAACAGATCACAATAATAGGGCTTGAATTCCATCTTTGTGCGCCCACATGGAGATTTGAATCGGCACACTAGTGTCTTGGAGAAATATATGACTGACGCAGCCTCATCCCCAAAACCCGAAATCAGTTCGGGCCCGCAACGCCTGCCTTTGCTTCCGCTACGCGACGTAGTGGTGTTTCCGCACATGGTGATTCCACTATTTGTGGGGCGCCCAAAATCCATTAAGGCTTTAGAAGCTGCGATGGAAGTAGGGAAAAGCATCATGCTGGTGGCCCAAAAGAACGCCCAAAAAGACGACCCCGGTCTGGACGATGTTTATCAGGTCGGTTGTGTGTCCAATATTTTACAAATGCTGAAGCTCCCAGACGGCACGGTGAAAGTGTTAGTCGAAGGCGTGCAGCGAGGTCGGGTGCTTTCAGTACGAGATGAGGAGTCGCATTTTTCTTGCGAGCATGAACTCATCGTGACGGAAGAAGTCGCCAACCAAGAGATCGAGGCGATGCGCCGGGCGATCCTTACCCAGTTTGACCAGTACGTCAAACTCAACAAAAAAATCCCCCCCGAAATCTTAGCCTCTTTGAACGGCTTTGATGATGGCGGTCGTTTAGCCGATACCGTTGCAGCGCATTTGCCCATCAAGATCGATCAAAAGCAAAGCATCCTTGAGCAATTGCCGGTTGGCGAGCGTCTTGAAAAATTGCTCGCCTTGATCGAGAGCGAGCTCGACATTCTTCAAGTGGAAAAGCGCATCCGCGGTCGTGTCAAGCGACAAATGGAGAAGAGCCAGCGCGAGTACTATTTGAACGAGCAGGTTAAAGCCATCCAGAAAGAGCTAGGCGATGGCGAGGAGGGTGGCGAGCTTGACGAATTGGCCAAGAAAATCAAAGATGCCAAGATGCATAAGGATGCACTCAAGAAGGCCGAATCCGAATTCAAAAAACTAAAGATGATGTCCCCACAGTCGGCTGAGTCGACCGTGGTGCGCAACTACATCGACGTTTTGGTGAATCTACCCTGGAAAAAGAAAAGCAAGATCAACAACGATCTTGCCAACGCTCAAAGAGTGTTGGACGAGGAT
>JANLRI010000657.1:0-8826 GCA_031361565.1 Betaproteobacteria bacterium
GACCCGTTCGGGCACGCGAGGTGTGGGCGAGCATCAGTCGTTTGATGACAAAAACCGTCTGCGCTTGGTGCGGATGTACGACGACAAAGGTCAGGTGACCCGCGAGCGAGAGCTTAGCGAAACCGGGACCCTAGTACGAGATGATGCTTTGTTTGAGGATGGATCACGCAAGGCATTCTCGAAATGATTCTCTTAGCTTCTCTCTTTGGGCGGCAACAATACAAGAAGGGAGCGAGGAAGCAACTTTTTGAAGTCTTTGTCGAAAGTGACCAAGGGTTCGGACAAACTAAGCGCGAGAGACGCGAGATGAGCATCGGGAATCGCATTCACGATGAGTCTTCCATCACTTACCAACGAGCGAAACGACTCCCATTCATTGGTCGCCGTAAGGAACTTTACACATTTAGTTTCGAGTAACCAATCGACGAAATCAAGAGCGTCATCGGTAGAAGAAGGTATCGGAAAAAGCTTTGCATTCGTCACTAGCCTTAAAAAGCTACTGACGATGCCAACCGATATGAAAATTTGCACAGAATCGCGGCCGTCGCTAATTTTCTCCCTGAGCCAAGCTGCGGCAACCTTGTGGGTTGGGTGATCTTCTCGATGTGCCGCTACGAGCACATTGACATCAATCAGCACGATCAGCTGCGTCGAGTAACTCTCTCGTCGAAAGGCCTGCTAAGCCTTCAGTCAAGCCTGTGCCGCGCTTGAAAGTCGGCATCGGCCTTAGTTTGCCTTTTCCTGTCTTTTGTGGCACCCGAATGCGCATTCTTAGGCCCTCTTCAATGAGACGTGTAAGGGTCACACGCTGAGTCGCTGCGACTACTTTCGCTTCAGCCAATAATGAGTCGTGAATATTTAAAGTGGTCTTCATGTCTTATTTTTACAGAAATCTGTAAAAATAACAATCAATGATCGATAAACCTTGGGTTGTGCGCGTGCTCTCAAAGATATCGACTTTAGCGCTGCCACCCTCTATAGGCGTTGGGCGGCTGGTCAACATGATGTTGACTGAGTCTTCGCGCACAAAAAATGGCTTAAACCCTTGCGTGCCTGGCCGCACTGTTCCATACCGTCACGTCTTCTACGCTGGTGTAACGTGACAGGAGTTCGGGCAACACAGGCTACAATTAGCTTGACAGCCGTCGGTCACGCTACACACTAACGCCGAACATCAATAATCTTGACGTTCACACGCCGCTCTTTTTTGCCATCGCGCACAACGGTTAACTCAACGGACTTATCGATGCCCGCTTTGTCTAGTTCGCCTACGAAGCCGCTCAAACTGGTCACTATTTTGCCGTTGACCGCAGTGATCACATCGCCCAGTGCGCCGGTCTTGGGATTGTAAGCAACGAGACCCGCTTCGGCCGCCGGGCCCTTTGGGTCAAGCTGCGCGATAACCACCCCGGAGATACCCGCGCGAGCGACCAGTTCTGGACGCACTGGATTGACACCGATCCCAGGTAATGGCGCGCGACCGCGGCTGATCAAGGCGGGCACAATACGATTGACCAGATCCGCGGGAATCGAAAAACCAATGCCTGCGGAGCTTCCACTGGCCGAACGAATCGCACTGTTTACACCGATCAAGCGTCCCGCGCTATCGAGCAAGGGGCCGCCTGAATTGCCAGGATTGATCGCGGCATCGGTTTGAATCACTCCGGCCACTTCGCGATAGTCGGTGGTCGGAAGCTCGCGGTCTAGGGCGCTGATAATGCCCGTGGTTAGGGTCCGTTGCAGCCCGAAAGGGTTGCCAATCGCGTAGACGGACTGTCCGATCTTGAGGTTGTGGCTCTCGCCTAGAGGGATCGGACGAATATTCGGAGGTACTCTGGAGAGCAAGATTACGGCCAAATCATATTCGGGGGCACTTCCCACGACTTTGCCCTCAATGGCCTGCCCGGCGTCCAACTGTACAAACACGCGCCGAGCGTTTTGAATGACATGGTTATTGGTGACCACGTGTCCGGCCGCGTCCCAAACAAAGCCGCTCCCCGCACCCTGACTAACTTCGGCGCGTTGCCAAAGGTCGGCTTGCACCACCTCGGTGGTAATGTAGGCCACGGACGGCGAGGCGCTCTCAAACAAATTGACGATGCGCTGCTCGTCGCCCAGCAAAGGGCCACGGGGTGTGACCGTCCGGGGCTGGATCTTACCGGTGTTTAACGGGGTTTGCGCGCTTTTGGTTTGACCAAGCGCCGGAAACGCCGCAAAAAGCGAACTCGCAAGTATCGCGAGGAGCAGACTGGCGCTGGCATGTTTTTGTAGAGTAGCTTTGAAGAAAATCAACATGATTAAGTCTGGTTTTACTAAATTTGTGTGTCTCTAGTTTGAGTCCAAGGGACCCATAATTCAAGGGGGCGACTCGGCAGAGGGCGTAAGTTCGGCGCCCACATTAGCGGGCAGGGGCACGAAGTAGAACAGCGCCAACCCGTTAACAAGGCCAAGCACCACAAATCCGACCCAAAAGTCTTCGGCTAACATGGTTTCGGAGCCACGAGCTTGCATTGCAATATTAAGGAGCACAACGGCCATGGCCACGCCAAAGGTGTTTGAAACCTGTTGCCCCATCGTAGACATGGCGGTCGCGTAACTCATTTTGGGCTTGGGAATCTCGGTATAGCCCAAAGTGTTCATGCTCACCAATAACATGCCCCTTGCTGCGCCGTTGAGTAACAGCAGGGCGACCATTGCGACATAGGACATGCCCGGACGGAGCAAAGCGAAACTGAAGTAAAGCAGACTAGAGACGATCGTAGCGCCAATGAGCATCTTGCGAAAGCCATAACGTTGTATGGCGAGGGTCAGCACGGGCCGGGTCATAAGCGATCCAACACCTGATACGAAAACCAAGCTTCCCGCAGCGACGGGGCTGAGTCCAAATCCAATCTGGAACAGCAAAGGCAGCATAAATGGTGCCGCACCTTGACCCACTCGCACACCAAAGCCGCCCACAATCGAGGCCCTGAAAGTTGGGAAGCGCAGTAAGGAGAAGTCCATGACCGGATGGGTGGCGCGTTTAGCGTGTTGTAGATAAAGCCAGGAAAAGCCTATTCCGCTCAGTATTAGTGTGATGCAAACACTGGTCGGTAACAGGCCTTTGCCGCTACCGGCGAGCCCCGCTAACATTCCCAACAAAGCTAGGGCCATGAGCGCGTAGCTGCCGAGATCGAGGGGAATTTTCTGTCCCGGACCATCTTTGTCGAGTAGCTTTAAAGCCAGAAAGCAAGCGCCCAGGGCAATCGGTACGTTGATCAGGAAGAGCCAGTGCCAGCTAAAGTAGGTGACT
Source organism: Betaproteobacteria bacterium (assembly GCA_031361565.1). GTDB lineage: Bacteria > Pseudomonadota > Gammaproteobacteria > Burkholderiales > Burkholderiaceae_E > JAPOKJ01. The sequence goes on from JANLRI010000657.1 coordinate 3,293, forward strand.
ACGAAGCCACCCACCAGAGGCCCGACAATGGCACCGATGGCGGGTGGGACCGTGTACCAAATAGTCGCTTTAACGATCTCGTTTGGTGGCATACTTCTTAGCAAAATGAGACGGCCTACCGGAATCATCATGGCACCGCCGATGCCTTGGAAGGCTCGAGCGGCGGCTAAGTGCCAGAGACTTTGACTCAATGCGGCAAGAATTGATCCAAAAGAAAAAATCAAAAGCGCCGCGCAAAATAAACGTCTCGGCCCAACTCTCTCGCACAACCAAGCGGCCAGTGGCAGGCTAAGGGCGACGCTTAATAAGTAGAGCGTGATGGCGAGATTGAGATGTAGAACGTCCGAACCCAGGGCCTTGGCCAAGCTTGGGAGTGCGGTCGCCAAAACTGAGCCGGTCAAATTCTGTAGAAAGAGCGGAGCCGCGACGATGAAAGGGATGAGGCGCCGGGTCGATTCGTTTGGAAAATGGTTGGAAGAAGGGATGCTGGTTGTCCTAAGTTTTGGCCCCGTGCGCTACAAATTGCATCGGTCCTTTCAGAGACCGAAGTGTATCTGATCAGGTCCGAAATCCGGCTGCGACCCTAACTAGTCTTGAGGTGTTGCAAGATCCGGTCAGCCTCGACTCGCCAATCTTCGTTGCGGGCAAATCCATCTTGAGATGAGTCACCGAAGACGCCCCGCTCCGCGAGGTCCGAGATCCAGTTATCGCGCTCAGCGCTTCCTCTCGCTGACCACGGCGTAAGGCCAACATCAGTCACAGTGGCGGCGCACTCAAACATTTCCTCGCTGCGTCGCTGGCCGTGTTCAATGACGCGCTGGAAAAAGTATGCAGCCTGTTGCTCCCAGTCAATACCGGGGAAGGTTTCATAGAGTGAGGCAATAACCTTGTCTTCAACGCCGTACGCACGAGCTGTGGTTAAGCTCTCGATCACCATGGCTTCGAAGCCTTTTATGATGACGCTGCGACACATTGTCGTGGCCGAGGAAACGCCGAACTTGGCGCTGACCAAACTCGCTTTGAAGCCTAGACTGGTTAACTCTGGAAGGAGTTGTTGGGCGTGCGGACCACCGAGCAAAATGGGGACCTGGCTGCGGTGCTGGGGCACCGAGGTCATGATGGCTGCTTCCACATAACGTCCACCTGCATGACGAATGATTTCGCTACATTGCATCTTGACACCCGGAGACACTGAATTGAAGTCGAGATAGGAACAGCTACTTTGCTCGTGAGGCGGCCGATCCGTGTGCAGGTTGTACTTGTCGGCATGTTTCGTATTTCGAGCAATTCCGTCGACACAACTGCGCGCGGCGATCACTGTTTGAACGGCCGTCACCGCGCAAATGACCAAATCAGCACCGAAGACGGCTTCGCTGGCGCTGCCGGTCATGTGAACCCCATGCCTTGCCGCGTGGGCGCGTAGGCTATCGCCCTCGCTATTTGAGAGTTTAGTGTCAAATGCGTTCAGAGTGACGCCAATCTTACTCAGATCCTCGGCAAAGATTCGTCCAACTTCTCCGTAACCAATCAACCCAATCTTCATGCCCATCAACCCAGAAATCTAGAACTCAGTGACGCCGAAGGGTCATGATAACCTGCGAGACATGGATCTCAAGCAGTTAGAATCTTTTGTGCGTGTCGCGGAACTAGGTAGTTTCACCCGTGCGGCCGTGGAGCTTGGTCTTGCCCAACCTGCACTCAGCCGTCAAGTGCGTCAGCTCGAGGTAGAGTTGCATCAGCACCTCCTAAAGAGGAATGGTCGTGGCGCCGTGGTGACTGAAGCAGGGCAGACCTTGCTTCAGCACGCCCGCGGAATCTTGCATCAAGTTGAGCGCGCGCGTGAAGAGCTTGGTCAAGTCAAAGGTTCCTTGGCCGGGCGTGTCGCGGTGGGAATGCCGCCCAGTATTTCTCGATCCCTGACCGTACCCTTGGTGCATGCTTTTCGTAAGGTGATGCCCGGTGCCACGCTTTCAATTCGCGAATCTTTGTCGGCTGCAATGCAAGAAGATCTCGTGAAGGGTCGCCTGGATCTGGCCTTGCTCTATAACCCGGCGAGCGTCTCGGAAATTCAGCTCCAACCACTGATTCGTCAAAAGCTTTTTGTGATTCAACGAAGACTAGCTGCGCGTGGGCTCAGCGCGATTTCCATCAGCGAGTTGGCCGATCTTCCCCTTGTGATTCCTAGCCGTCCGAACGCGATTCGTATGCTCCTAGAGTCAGAACTGGCAAAGCTTGGAAAAGTCCTCAATGTCGCGCTAGAGATTGACGGAGTGGGCGCAATTTTGGATCTTGTCGAAGCCGGTGCGGGCTCGGCCGTACTGACCCGCGATGCAATTGAAAACTCATCATTGTCAAGCGCTTATCGCCTGCGTCCGATTGTCAAACCAGGCCTTGAAATTTCCGTCATGCTGGCGCAAAGCGCGCTTCGTCCCCACAGTGCTACTCAGCAAATGACGGCTAAGCTGATCCAGGCCAGTGTGGCTGGCATTTTGAAGCCGTAGCGCCCTACAGACCTCACTTACGGGTCAATGAGATAATTGCGCTTTTGCGACAGAAGTGCGACGTGGCCGTTTATCAATCTGAATTGAAGAGCCTCCCTTTGCTGGGTCGAGGCAAGGTGCGCGACAACTACGCTGTGGGCGAGGATAAGCTACTTATCCTGACCACGGATCGTTTGTCGGCTTTCGATGTAATCATGCAAGAGCCGATTCCCGATAAGGGCAAGGTGCTCAATCAAATGGCTTTGTACTGGTTTGAAGCGCTGGGCGATATTGTGCCCAATCATTTAACCGGCATTGCCCCCGAGGTGGTGGTCTCGCCAGAAGATTTAGCGCAAGTCGCTGGCCGTTCGATGGTGGTGAAGCGCTTGCAGCCGATCCTGGTTGAGGCTGTGGTGCGCGGCTATTTGATTGGTTCTGGCTGGAAGGACTATCAAGACAGCGGCGCGGTTTGTGGCATTCGCTTGCCCGTTGGTTTGCAGATGGCTCAGAAATTGCCGCAGCCGATATTCACGCCTGCAGCTAAGGCCGAGATGGGCGAGCATGATGAAAATATTTCCTTCGAGGAGATGTGCGCTCGAATCGGCAAGGATCTGGCCGAAAAGATTCGAACGATCAGTATCAAGCTTTACCTCAAGGCGAGCACCTTGGCGGCGAAAAAAGGCATCATCATTGCGGACACCAAGTTTGAGTTCGGCCTGGATGAAGCAGGGGTCTTACATTTGATGGATGAGGTACTTACGGCCGATTCGTCACGGTTTTGGCCTGCCAGCGAATATCGCGTAGGCATTTCGCCGCCCTCTTTCGACAAACAGTTTGTGCGTGATTATCTGGAGACTGTCACGAGTTGGAAAAAAACCGCACCGGCCCCCAAGTTGCCAACGGACGTGATCGCAAAAACCAGTGACAAATACAAAGAGGCCTTAAAGCGTATTACGGGCCGAGGCTTGGACGGCTCAATTTCAATTGGAGCGAACACATGATTGGCATCGTGATGGGTAGCTCCAGCGATTGGGAGGTCATGCAACATGCGGTGGCGATTCTTGAACGCTTTGGGGTGAAGCACGAGGCCAAGGTCGTGTCGGCACACCGGATGCCTGATGAAATGTTCGCCTATGCTGAAGCTGCCGCTGGCCGAGGCTTGAAAGCGATTATTGCGGGTGCGGGCGGTGCGGCGCACCTGCCGGGTATGTTGGCCGCTAAAACAATTGTGCCGGTGCTCGGTGTGCCCGTGCCCTCGAAGTATTTGCGCGGCGAAGATTCACTGCTGTCCATTGTTCAGATGCCCAAGGGCGTTCCGGTCGCAACTTTTGCGATTGGTGAAGCGGGGGCGGCCAATGCTGCGTTATTTGCAGTAGCAATGTTGGCACAACACGATTCGTCCTTGAGTGAAAAGCTGCAAGGGTTTAGACTTGAGCAAACTGAGGTGGTGCGCCAGATGAGTTTGCCTCCCGCAAAGGCATCGTAGAGCATGTCATTTGATGTTTTATTGGGGTAGCTCATGAGCAATGCACGCTTTAAACCGGACCCCACTTTGCCGCCAGGCTCCTGGCTTGGCGTTTTGGGCGGAGGTCAATTGGGCCGCATGTTTTGCATGGCGGCTCAAAGCATGGGCTTTAAGGTCTGTGTTCTCGACCCAGGAAAGGATTCACCGGCTGGTTCGGTCGCCGATTTACATGTGCGCGCCGACTACCTTGATGTCGCGGCTTTAACCGAGCTGTCAACCCTTTGCAAGGCCGTCACCACCGAGTTTGAGAACGTCCCTGCGCTCGCCCTCGAATTGCTCGCTGAAAAGATGATTGTCAGCCCGCGTGCTGAGAGCGTGGCCGTTGCACAAGATCGAATTGCGGAAAAGCGCTTTATCGAAAAAATTGGATTGGATGTTGTTCCGTACTTGGCGATTGAGTCTCGACTCGCGCTTGAGTCCTTGAGCACGGCTGATCAAAGTGCTCTACTTCCGGGAATTTTGAAATCAGCACGCCTCGGCTATGACGGCAAAGGCCAGGCGCGAGTCAAGAGTTTGTCGCAGGCTCTGGAAGCTTATGATGCGTTTGGGGCTGTAGCCTGTGTTCTCGAAAAGCGTTGTGAGCTGAGACAGGAATTGTCGGTGGTCGTTGCACGGGCCTTTGATGCTGAAACGGCGGTCTATCCTGTTTCCGAAAATTGGCATCAAGCCGGTATCTTGGCCCGTTCAACCGTGCCTGCGCATATCGATGCTGGCTTGGCCTTGAAGGCTTGCGATTCGGCGGTCAAGATCGTTCATGGTCTGGATTATGTTGGCGTGTTGTGCGTTGAGTTTTTTGTCTTGGATGACGGCAGTTTGGTGGTCAATGAAATGGCTCCTCGCCCACACAATTCTGGGCATTATTCCATCGACGCCTGTGTCACCAGTCAGTTCGAGCAGCAGGCTCGGATACTTGCAGGTTGGCCGCTGGGTAGCACACAGTTGCACGAGCCCTCTGTGATGCTCAATCTCTTAGGCGATATTTGGTTCACAGCAGTTGAAGGCGAGTTTGCTTCAAAGCAAGCCAGTGAACCCAATTGGCTCCATATCGTCAAGCATCCGAGAGCCAAGCTGCATTTGTACGGCAAATCGGAAGCCCGTCCGGGCCGCAAAATGGGTCATGTCACCGTGCTGGGGGATTCCTCAGATCAAGCCATGGGCGTGGTCAAGCGGATTGAGCAAGAGCTCGGTATTGAGCGCCCGTGACCTTGATGTCGGATGATTCTGCGCAGCAAAGGGCTGCGATGCTGCTGCGAGCCGGTCAACTGATTGGCTTGCCGACCGAAACCGTCTATGGCTTGGCGGCCGATGCCTCGATTGAGTCGGCCGTCTCAGAGGTTTATCGTATCAAAGGTCGGCCGGCCGACCATCCCCTGATCGTTCATGTCGCCAACCTTGCGCAGGCGCAGTATTGGGCGGATTTTTCGGAGGATCAGCATGCTTTCGCCAAGCAACTTGCCGAGGCGTTCTGGCCTGGCCCTTTGACCCTGATTATGAATCGCAAGCCTCAGGCACCCGCCTTCGCCTGTGCC
>JANLRI010000666.1:0-6622 GCA_031361565.1 Betaproteobacteria bacterium
GGGCAACGCGCAAAATAGCTTTGGGCCAGTGAAATGGGCCGCTGAATATTAATGATCGGACCGAATAGGGGAATTGACATGACTCAAACAACAATCACTCAAACGATTAAAGTAAGTAGCCTCTTTCCAATCATCAGTGAATCACAAGTCCTGGCGCTTGCTGAGGTTCTGATGGATTGCGTCGCCGGCGGTGCCTCCGTAAGCTTTATGCAGCCCCTTGCCATAGACAAGGCACAAAGCTTTTGGCGACAAGTCGCCGAGGGGGTGTTCAAGGGTGAACGCGCCCTCTTTGTCGCAGAAAATGACTCGGGTATCGTCGGTACCGTTCAGCTCATCCTGGCGCAGCCTGATAATCAACCGCACCGCGCCGACCTTTCCAAAATGCTGGTCCATCGCAGTGCTCGACGCCTGGGGATCGGCGCCCTGCTCCTTCGGGCGGCGCAGAGTGCGGCTCTCGAATGCGGTAAAACCCTTCTGGTGCTGGATACCGCCAGCAATGAAGCGGCGCGTCTTTACGAGCGACACGGCTGGCAGCGCTGCGGTGTGATTCCTGGTTATGCTTTGCTACCAGAGGGGGGTCTGTGTGATACGACCTTTTACTACCTTCAGATCAAGGCATAAAATTGCCCTTAAATGCTTTAAGTACCTGCCAATCCTCCTGTAGCGCTTGATCCAGTTCCGTACTAATCATTTGAAAAGGTTTCTGCACCGGACCTGTAATTCCGGAAGCTTGGGCGAGCGCTTCGAAGAGGCTACGAATACCGGCTTGGCGGGTGATCTACTTGACCTCTCGAAATGGGGAAATAATTGGAACCCAAACACCTTCAAACTTTGTCAACATCATGGCCTCATCAGAAACGGTTAAAAACAGGTTCCGTTAACTTTGAGCCAGAGGGGGTTTGCTTTCAGGGCGCTTTCGAAGGTGTGCCAAGAAGCACAAGCGCAGGATTCAACCCCGTTCGGCTCTCCCCTGACGGGATACGACACCCCCGTCAGCGGAGAGATCGTTTCTTGGATTTCAACCCACACGCGCATGCCACCGCGCTCACTAAGGTGAGTCCGGTTTCAACCAAATTGGCTTGATGTAGATACATGTTTGACATGAAAGAAAAATCTAACGGGAACTTTAGCATAGCCTATGATTCAGCTTCAACCTGTTGTGCTCCACGAGAACTCCATCATGACCTCTACACTAAATATTAGAACGATTACAAGACCGATTCCCTCCGCGTTTTTCGCTCTCGCGATTTTTGCTCTCAGCGCATGCTCAAGTTTGACGCCTAACTTGTCCAGCGAACGTATTCAAAGCATTGTCGCGGCCCCAGACCGCACGACTGCTGACCGCACCAATGATCAGAGACGTATGCCCGAGAAGATGCTGGCGTTCATCGGTGTAAAACCCGGCATGGTTGCGCTTGACCTCAGCGCAGGTGGCGGTTACACCACGGAATTGTTAGCGCGCGCCATTGGCCCGAACGGCAAAGTGTTCGGACAGAGCCAGCCTCCTAACCCAAACGCGGCACCGCCCGCCGCTCCCGAGGGCAATAGCAATCCTAGTGCGAGCGCCGCGCTACCCGCTGCGCAACCTGCCGCCGCCGCCCCCATAAGAGTACCTTCAAGTGTGGCTCTGGCGCAGCGCAGCCAAAGACTGCAAAGTGCCAACACTGCGGCTGCAAGCATCGTTGTGATCGTTCAAAGGTTTGAGACACCGATACCCGGAGGTATGACCGAAAACAAACTGGATTTCGCGAGTTTGATGTTTAATTATCACGATCTTGGCCATATGGGGATTGATCGGACGGCCATGAATCGGGCCATCTTTCAGGCGCTTAAACCTGGGGGAATTTATGTGGTCTCAGATCATGCCGGGCGCGATGGCACGGGCATTTCGGAGGCTGGAACCCTGCATCGCATCGAAGAGGCTTTCTTACGCAAAGAGATCGAATCGGTTGGATTCAAATTTGTGGCCGAAGGCGGTTTTTTGCGTAACCCTAATGATCCACGCGACAAGAACACTCCAAATCCGCCACAATCCAAGGACGATTTTGTTTTGAAGTTTGTAAAGCCCTAAGGCGCTGAGTCCCACCAGTTTTAGCTTGCTATGCAACCTGATTTAAGTCCGGATTTATGCCCTTTTCCCCTGAACGACGACACCATTTACAGATTTCCCTAGGCGGCCTGGCGGTGGGAATGATCTCGAATCTTCCATTGGCCCAAGCTCAAGCCGCCTGGCCGACCCGGACCATTCGGCTCGTCAACCCATTCGTGCCGGGTGGCACCTCAGACATCGTGAGCCGAGCAGTCGCGGGCGAGCTCAGCAAGCAGCTGGGCGTGCAAGTCATTGTAGACAACAAAGGCGGCGGCGGAGGTGTTCCGGCCATGCAAGACGTCGCTAGATCGGCACCCGATGGCTACACCATCATCATCGCGCATGTGGGCAACTTGGCCGTCAATCCCTATATCTTTGAAAAGACAGGCTACGATGTCAACCGTGATTTCACGCCGATTGCCTTGCTCACAAAAGTACCTAGCCTGTTTGTTATTCACCCCGACGTGCAGGCCAAAAACTTCAAAGAATTTATCGCCTACGCCAAAAAGAATCCGGGCAAGTTGAACTACGGCTCGGCAGGCAATGCCAGCGCCGGACATCTTGCGATCGAGAATTTGAAGCTCACGACCGGGATTTATTTGACCCATATCCCCTACCGTGGCACCGGCCCTGCACTCACGGATGTTTTGGCGGGGGTTACGCAGGTGTTTTCGGCAGGGACGCCGGCTCTCTTGCAGCATATTCGCAGCGGCAAGCTCAGGGCTATCGCGACCGGCACACCGAAACGCATACCTTCTTTGCCGGATGTTCCCACTGTCTCTGAGTCCGGCTACCCAGGTTTCGAATCTGTCCAGTGGTATGGCTTGATGGCTCCAGCGGGCACGCCGCCGGAGATCATTAAGCGTCTACAAGAAGAAAGCTACAAGGCACTACGCAGCCCCAACAACACAGAGCGTTTTGCGAAGGAGGACGCGACTTTGGAAGGAGGCCCTTCGGCCGAGTTCGGCGCATTTATTACCCAACAGCAAAGAATCTGGAAAGAGATTGTGGTGAAGGCCAAAATCAAACCTGATTGAAGACGATATGCCTTAACCGGTGCTGCTCAACGTTTCGCCGTGCTTGCCGAGCGTGCAGTTGCGCCGGATATTTGCCAAGCCTTATTTTTCTTAAACTCACCGATGAGAAAATCCAATAGCAGACGTACACGGCCGGGCATGTTACGTGGACTTGGATAGACAGCGTACACATCTAATCCGGTCGGCTGGTACTTCGGCAGTACAACTTTAAGCCGCTTGGCGGCAATATCCTCATCCACCATATAGTTTGGATGCATGGAGATCCCATGACCAAGAAACGCGGCATGGCGCAAGGACTCACCAAAGTTGCTACGCATCCGGCCATTCACTCAGTGGTGCGGGCTCCGGCCGCGAGCCACCTCAGCCAATATTTCAATAGCGCGCAAGCGATCCATAAAATTTAAATGTTTGTTTCCGTAATGAGAACAGAATATTCATGTTTATAGACTACTTTAGGAACAATTCCTCTCTTAAAATGAAACCCTGCGTGCGCGCTGTGGATTCGCGAGTGTGTTGAGTCACATTATTGGGAAACTTAAATGAACATTATCGAGAGCGGTCAAACCCTTGGCGCGAGAGTCGAAGGGCTTGATATCGCCGAGCCGATTACAGCCGCTCAATTTAAAACGCTTGAACAAGCCTTGGGACGCTACGGTGTCCTGAGCTACCCAAAGCAATCCCTGAGCGCGCTGCAACTCAAATGCTTTGCCGAAAATTTCGGTAAGCTTGAAATTAATGTCGCCAATGCCTTTCAGGAACCCGGACTGCCCGAAGTCATGATCCTTTCGAATATGCGCGATGCCGAAGGCAAGGCGATTGGCTTGAGCGATGCCGGTCAAGATTGGCATACCGACATGTCATACAGCCGAACCATCGCTTTCACCAATATTTTGTATGGCGTCGAAATCCCGCATCGCAACGGGGAGCCGCTAGGCAATACCGAGTTTTGCAATATGCATGCGGCGTATGAGGCACTTCCCGAGGTCCTTAAAAAGCATCTCGCCGAGTGCAGCATCACCCATGATTTTGTAAAATTCTGGGACAAGATGCGAGCCAAACCCGGAAGTGGGCGTGGTCCCTTGACCGAGGCTCAGCGTGCTAGTAAGCCGCCAGTCAGTCATCCGGTCTTTCTTAAACACCCGATTACCGGCAAGAATGTGTTGTACGCCAACCCCGGCTATGCCATGCGTATCAATGAGCTTCCAGAGGAGGAAAGCACGCGTATTCTCAACTTCTTGTTTCTGCACCAGGTTCAGCCCAAGTTTCAGTATAAGCATCGCTGGAGCGTCGGTGATGTATTGATGTGGGACAACATGGGTACCCTGCATAACGCCATTCCAGATTACGGCCCCGATGAGCATCGCTATATCAAACGTTGCCAGGTCATGGCCAACCGATACTTTGACACGGCGTCGGCATGAAACTAGTTTCCTATTGCGTAGAGAGACAAGGCGCAAATGACCGGTCCGACAGTAGTCTCCGATCTGACTTGAAAAGCAACAGTGACTCAGGTGTTCGCACTGGGGTGGTGATTAGTGAGCAAAACCGTGTGGATCGAGTCCTCGACCTGACTGATTGGATTCGCAGCCTCCCGGTCTCGCCGGAGGCCTCGCGCCGCAATACTCTCGCTGGCCTCGAAACGCCGATGGGCGGCATCATGCGCTGGCTTCAGTCCGGTCCGGTAGCGCTAGGCTCAGTACACAGCCTCATGGCCGCGGCTGGCCTTGGGCAAAGCCCTTGTTTCCACGAGCTTCAAAATATCAAGCTCTACGCTCCTGTGCCGCGCCCTGGAAAGATTATCGGCGTGGGTCGAAACTATGCCGATCATGCCAAAGAAACTGGTGTAGACCCTTTTGAGAAGCCAAGGATTATTTTTAAGGTCCCCTCTTCGGTGGCGGCTCCGGGCGCACCGATTCCCCTGCCTCCAGAGGTCAGTAAGCTCGATTTCGAAGCCGAGCTGGCCGTGGTCATCGGCTCATACGCCAAGAACGTCATCAAAGAAAATGCACTTCAATACGTGGCGGGCTACACCGTTCTCAATGACGCCAGCGCCCGTGAATTTCAATTTGACATCAGTCCTCCTCAAACCACGTTCGCCAAAAGCATGGACTGTTTTGCGCCTATGGGTCCCTGGCTCGTGACCGCCGATGAAATTCCCGATCCGCAAAACCTTGAGGTTTTTTGCTGGCTGAATGGCCTTCAAATGCAATATGGTCATACTCGGGACATGCTCTTCCCGGTCGCTACGCTGATCGCTTACCTGTCCCAATTCATGACGCTGGAACCTGGCGACGTCATTGCCACAGGCACACCGGCAGGCATCGGCGCTTTCAGGAAACCACCGCTTTATCTCAAACCTGGCGATCACTTGCGTTTCGAGGTGAGCAAGGTTGGGTGCCTTGAACACATGATTGTCTAGACACAAAAAATTTTGAAGAAACACGGAGATTTCGAATAATGCTTAAGGCCGTTCTTAAAACGATAAACCTGGCGTGCGCCCTATTGCTGAGCAGCAATGCTTACGCTGCCGATGCCTACCCCACCAAGCCCATTCGACTCTTGGTTGGATTCGCTGCTGGCGGCCCAACTGATGTCATCGCCCGAGTGCTCGCCAAGGAAATGACCGCAACGCTAGGACAAGCCGTTGTGGTGGAGAACAAGGCCGGGGCGAGCTCCATGATCGCGACGCGCGAAGTACGCAATGCTGCGGCCGATGGCTACACCCTGCTGTTCTCTTCGCTGGGGATGAACGTCAACCCGATCTTGCTTGGAGAAAGTGCCGGCTACAATCCTAAGACAGATTTTTCTCCCATTTCAAATGCTGCAAACCTTCCTTTGGTCGCTGTCAATGCCTACTCTTCGCCAGTCAAGACGATCGATGAACTGTTCAAGAAAGCCCGTTCTAAACCTGGGGCCGTCAGCTTCGCATCTTCAGGCAATGGCGGCTCGGGACATCTTGCAGGTGAGCTTCTCGGCACTCTGCTCAAAAGCAAAATGTTGCATATCGGTTACAAAGGTAACGCGCCCGCCTTACTCGATGTGATCGGTGGCCAGGTGGACTTCATGTTCTATCCCGTGATCGGCATTGCCGAGCAAGTCAGCGCGAAGCGTCTTAATGTGCTCGCCGTGGGAACGCCTAAGCGCCTGCCCGCGTTTCCGGACACACCCACCATGGCTGAAGCGGGCTTCCCTGGTTTTGAAGAGACGGCGCCCTGGGTAGGCATGTTGGCGCCAGCCAAGACGCCCGTTGCCGTCATCAACACCCTGCATGAGGCGATGAGCAAAGCCTTGGCCAAGCCCGAGGTGCGCGCACAAATGGAAAAGTTAGGGGCTGTTGTGGTCGGCGACACTCCTGCGCAATTTGCAGCGTTTCTCAAGCGCGATTATGAGCGCTGGGATGGAGTAATTAAGGCGGCCGCCCTTAAAGCAGACCCGAATTGAAGCGACTTGAGCGCGCAGCCAGTCGTGCTTTCTCTATTGAAGATTTACGTCGAGC
>JANLRI010000671.1:0-3715 GCA_031361565.1 Betaproteobacteria bacterium
GAAAAGCTCTGGGGTCAAATCCTTGGCGGAGTTGAACGGTAAGAACATCTCGACCACCTCAGGTACGACGGCCGTTCCTTTATTGAAGGCCTATGAGAAAACCAAATCGGTGGATGTGAAGGAGATCTACGGTAAAGACCATGCGGAGTCCTTCCTTCTGTTGGCGGATGATCGTGTGACAGCGTTTGTAATGGACGATATCTTGTTGGCGGGCCAAATCTCTAATGCGAAGAACCCGAATGACTATGTGATCCTCACCGAGTCTTTACGTCAAGAGCCGTATGGCCCGATGCTGCGTAAGGGTGATGCACAGTTCAAAGGTTTGGTCGATAAGACACTAGGCGCTTTTTATCAGTCTGCCGATATGCCTAAGCTGTATGCCAAATGGTTCACAAGTCCCGTACCACCCAAGGGCGCGAACATCAACTTTGCAATGACGCCCGCGATCAAAGAGGCGCTGGCCGCTCCGAACGACCGCGGTGTGAAGTAAAATTGAATTTGTAACACCTTAGTGGTTACGCTACCAAAAAAAGAGCCGGATGACCTCCGGCTCTTTTTTTACGGCACAATGCTTATAAATAAAAGTTGATTAGAAAATCACAGCTAGAAGAGATCAAAAAAGGGGGGTGCCGTGGATTTAAGTATTTTCATGCAGGCCACTGCGGATGGCGATAGCCTTTGGTGGCAATCATTGGCCTCCGGACTAAAATGGACCTTGGCTACAGCCGCTTGTGCTTGGGTTATCGCGATGATTCTTGGTTCGATCGTCGGCACCCTGCGCACCACGAATCGAGTATGGGTCGTCCGACTAGGAAATGCCTATGTCGAGATCTTTCGAAACATCCCCTTGTTGGTGCAGTTCTTCGTTTGGTATTTTGTGATCCCCGGTTTGATTCCCGTGGTCAAAAAATGGGTGATCACGCTGGATCCCACCATGCATCAGTTCGTCACTGCGGTCGTGTGCTTGGGGTTTTTTACTTCGGCGCGAATTGCCGAGCAGGTGCGCTCAGGTATTCAAGCCTTGCCGCGCGGGCAGCGTTCCGCCGGTTACGCGATCGGGCTCACTGAATCCCAGACTTATCGGTATGTCTTGTTGCCGATGGCCTATAGAATTATCATTCCTCCGCTAACCTCTGAGACGATGAATCTCATCAAGAACACGGCCGTGGCCTATTCCATCGGCTTGGTGGAATTGTTCTTTCGTACCCGAGAAATGGGTGAACAAACCTTCAGGTATTTTGAAGCTTTCGCTGCCGCTACCCTGGTGTACTTGATTATCGCCATGACCGCCAATCGGATCATGGCCTTGGTTGAGCGCAAGACCGCCGTGCCGGGCTACATTGGCGGAGGGAAATAACCATGGGCGATCTAGATTTCAATGTCATCGCCCGCACCTGGCCCTATCTTCTCAAGGGACTGCAATACACCCTGCAACTGACGGTGATTGCGACGATTGGAGGCGTGATCTGGGGCACCTTGCTGGCCTTGGCGCGGCTGTCATCGATGAAATGGCTATCGGGTATTGCTGCTGCGTATGTAAATGTGATGCGCTCAATCCCCTTGCTCTTAGTGATCTTTTGGTTTTACTTCTTGGTACCGATGGTGATTCAATGGATCACCGGCGCAGATCGCCCTCCTCAGTTTGGTGCAGATCGCTCGGCCTACATCACCTTCATCATGTTTGAAGGCGCTTATTTTTGCGAGATTATGCGCGCCGGTATTCAGAGTATTCCCAAGGGGCAGGTTGGCGCAGCCTATGCCGTGGGGTTGAATTATTGGAAGGCCATGCGTTTGGTGGTGTTGCCTCAGGCGTTTCGCAACATGCTGCCGGTGCTGCTCACGCAAACCATCGTCCTATTTCAGGATGTGTCGCTCGTATCCTTGCTGAATGTGACCGACTTTGTCGGTGCCTCGGTCAAGATCGCACAGCGCGATAGCCGCGTGGTGGAGATGTATTTGTTTGTGGCGATTGTGTATTTTGTGCTGTGCTTCTCACTGTCGTTCATGGTGAAGCAGTTGCAAAAGAAAATCGCCATTATTCGTTAAAACGATTCGTTGAAAACTAAAAAGTCGCGGAGTTAAGTAATGGCCATGATCGAGTTTAAAGGCGTCAGCAAGTGGTACGGTAGTTTTCAAGTGCTTACCGATTGCACGACCTCCATTAACAAGGGCGAAGTGGTGGTGGTGTGCGGACCTTCAGGTTCAGGGAAATCCACGCTCATCAAGTGCGCCAATGCCTTGGAGCCGTTCCAAAAAGGCGAAGTGGTGGTCGATGGTGTGGGTGTGGGAACCAAGGGCACGGATCTGCCGAAGTTGCGCTCGCGCATTGGTATGGTCTTCCAGCATTTTGAATTGTTTCCGCATCTGTCGATTATGGAGAATCTGACCTTGGGTCAGACCCATGTGCTGGGTCGTAGTGAGGCCGAGGCGAACGACAAGGGAATGAAGTTGCTAGAACGGGTCGGGTTGAAAGCTCACGCGCTAAAATTCCCGGGCCAACTCTCGGGAGGCCAGCAGCAGCGCGTCGCAATTGCACGGGCCTTGGCGATGGACCCCATCTGCATGCTGTTTGATGAACCTACGTCGGCACTCGACCCCGAGATGGTCAACGAAGTATTGGATGTGATGGTGCAGCTCGCCCATGAGGGTATGACGATGATGGTCGTGACCCATGAAATGGGCTTTGCGCGTAAAGTGAGTGACCGAGTGATTTTTATGGATGCGGGCAAGATTGTTGAAGACTGTACTAAAGACGAGTTTTTCAATACCCAGCGTGGTCCGCGTGCGCAAGAATTTTTGTCCAAAATTCTTAGCTCTCACTAATAGCGGGCTGCGCGCGAGTAGCCTCTCGGAAAGCGTTTTTTGCTGGTTTATGCGCTCTGCGCGGCGCCTGGCAAATTCTCAGGTTCTTGTTGATGCCGCGAGAGTGACCGGGTGAAGCGCACGGTCTTTTTGCAGCACTGGCGTGCAACAGCAGTTGCGCTCCTGGCTTTATTTACACTCAATGCCTTGCTCAGTATGACCAACTGGTGGCCAACGCCTTTTGTGAAGCTGGACGCTCGAGTGGCCCCTGAGTTTGTGTTTGTTTGGTGTGGTTTACTGGCCTTGGTTTTTTTCCAGCTCGCTCCTCAAGCCCGCGGCTTGCGTTTGCTCAGCTTAGTCTTTTTGGTCTTGGTGCTGGGACGCTACTTCGATACTACTGCACCCGCCTTATTTGGGCGCGCCATCAATCTGTATTGGGACAGCATGCAGATCCCGCGCCTGCTCTGGGTGCTGTTTAGGAAGCAGCCACTTTGGTGGTCAGCCTTGGTCGGATTCGCCGTGATCTCCCTTTTTTATCTGCTGTGGCGAGTGATTCGTTGGGCGCTTCAACGTACGACTGAGCTTGCGGCACCCTACGCTTTGCGTCATCCCTGGGCGCTTGTGGTCACGGGTGTTTTGTGGGTTTCGGCGGTCGCCAATCTATTGGGTGTGGCGGCCACCTGGCCCTATGTTTCACGGCCGGTGATTCCAACCTACTGGGAGCAAGGCAAGGTATTGCTGGCGGCGATGGGAGAAAGCAAAGGCGAATCGAGTCTACCCGCTTCGCCCGCCTTTGTATCTGATCTGCGACAACTCCGGGGGGCGGACTTCAGGCTGTTCTTTTTGGAGTCCTATGGCGCGGTGAGTTTTGATAAGCCCGAGATATTTAACGTTCTCAAGCCTGAGTTCGAAG
>JANLRI010000706.1:0-1661 GCA_031361565.1 Betaproteobacteria bacterium
CACATCATGGTGGTGGTGGTATCGCCTACGACCGAACCCGATCCGCCCGCATTAGAGGCGGCCACAATAGCGGCGACGTAGCCAATATGAACCTTATGGCGAAAAACAGTTTGTGCGATGGTCGCCCCGATCAGAGCTGCCGCAATATTGTCCAGGAACGATGACAAAACAAACACTAAGATCAAAAGAACAAATCCGCCTTTCCAATCGTCTGGTAGGAATTTAGGTAAAACATCGGGCACCTGACTCTTCTCGAAATGGTCTGACAGCAGCGTGAATCCCACCAGCAAGCCCAAGAGGTTGGCAAGCGTGACCCATTCATGCACAAAATGGGCAAACAACCCGGCCAAGCCCGCGCCCTCACTAAAGCCAGCGAAGCCAAGCTTAAAAAGCGTGATGGCAAGCATGCCGCCCAAAGCAATATAGAGGGTTTGATGATGAAATAGCGCGACCCCCAAGAGAGTGGCAGCAAACAAAATAAATTCTAAAGGGACACCTAAAAACATGGAATCAGCTCTTAATCTCCAACACTTGACGTAAATAACGTAGGTAGTTCTCGTCGTCACACATATTTTTGGAGGGAGTGTCTGACAACTTGGCGACCGGTTGGCCGTTGCAACGAATCATTTTGATGACAATTTGCAAAGGGGTGTAGCCGAGATCATTGGTGAGATTGGTCCCAATCCCAAAGGCGAGACGAGTGCGCTTGTGGAAACGCGTGTAGAGCTCAATCGCCACCGGGAAGGTCAGGCCATCAGAGAAGATCAAAGTCTTGGTCTTGGGGTCGACTCGGTTATTTTCGTAATGCCGAATCATACGTTCGCCCCACTCGAAAGGATTACCGGAATCATGCCGTGCGCCATCGAAGAGTTTGCAGAAGTACATATCGAAATCACGCAGAAAAGCCTCCAGGCCAAAAACGTCTGAAAGCGCAATCCCTAAATCACCGCGATACTCGCGCGCCCAGGACTCAAAGGCAAAGGTTTGCGAATCGCGTAGTCTCGGCCCCAAGGCTTGGCAAGCTTGGAGGTACTCATGGGCCATGGTTCCTAGAGGGATAAGACCGTGCTTCATAGCGAGCAGCACATTCGACGTGCCTGCAAATACCGCGCCGAGTTGATCTTTACAACCCAAGATCATTTCTTCCTGCCAAATTCTCGAGAAGCGACGCCGCGTGCCGTAATCGGCGATTCTCAATTCTTGATCTTTGGATGCCGCGAGACTTGGGCCATGATTTATTAGATCAATCTTGGTTTGAAAACGCTTGCGACCTTCGGTGTAGTTCGGCGAGGGTTGGGTGCGTCGGAAATAGATTTCGTTGACAATGGATAGCACCGGAATTTCAAAGAGAATCGTGTGCAGCCAGGGGCCCTTGATCACGATCTCCAGCTCGCCTGGCTTTTCGTCTGAAGGCTTAACCGTAATGTACTTGCGGTTCATTTGGAACAAACCGAGAAAGTCTACAAAGTCGCTCTTGATGAAGCGCATACCTCGCAGGTAATCGAGCTCGCTCTCATCGAAGCGCAGGGTACAAAGATGGTCCAACTCCTCGTTGATCTCATCGACATAAGGAGCCAACGCCACACCTTCGTTACGGCACTTAAACCGATACTCGACCTGTGCGCCAGGGAAGTGGTGCAGGACCACCTGCATCATCTTGA
>JANLRI010000013.1:0-6646 GCA_031361565.1 Betaproteobacteria bacterium
CCTCCATCTGCCAGCGACCCTCGCCCTGAGACACGATCACTTGAGTAACGACGTTGTCCAGGAAGGTTCGGTCATGGCTGACCAAGAGCAGGGTGCCCGCATAGTCTTGCAAGGTCGACTCCAGTAGCTCCAAAGATTCCATGTCCAAATCGTTGGTCGGTTCATCCAAGACCAGCAGGTTGGCGGGCTGAGCAAAGAGCCGCGCTAACAGCAAGCGATTCCGCTCTCCGCCCGATAGGCTTCGTATCGGCGAACCGGCGCGCTTGGGTGAGAACAAGAAATCCCCTAAATAGCTCATGACGTGTTTACGTTGACCATTGATTTCGATCCAATCCGAGCCAGGGCTGATGGTTTCGGCCACCGTCGCATCAGGCTTGAGTTGGTCACGCATCTGATCAAAATAAGCGGTCTGCAACTTTGTGCCGAGCAGTACTTCGCCACGGTCGGCTGCAAGTTGCCCGAGGATGATTTTCAGCAGGGTGGTTTTTCCGGCGCCGTTGGGGCCGATAAAACCCACCCGGTCACCGCGCTGGATCAAGCAGGAGAAGTTGTCGATGACCGTCTTCTCAACGCCTTCGGCCGTCATAAAGGTTTTGCCGACATCGACCAGCTCGGCGACACGCTTGCCCGAACGCTCGCTCGAGTCGATACTCATACGCACGGTACCCAGTGAATCACGGCGCTCGGTACGCTGCTTGCGTAAATCTTCAAGCCTGCGGACACGACCTTCGTTGCGGGTGCGCCTTGCTTCGACACCCTTACGAATCCAAATTTCCTCTTGCGCCCAGAATTTGTCGAACTTGCGATTGAACGTAGCTTCAAAGGCGCGTTGCTCGGCCTTCAGACGTTCGTAGGTGGTGTAGTTGCCCTCGTAATTACGCAGCACGCCTCGATCTAATTCAACGATGCGATTGCTGACCTGGTCAAGAAAGCGTCGGTCGTGCGTAATCACAATGAGGGTCGGCCCTTTGACCAACATACTCTCTAGCTTGCCAATCGCCTCAATGTCGAGATGGTTGGTAGGTTCATCAAGCAGCAGCAGCTCCGGCGACAGAGCCAAGGCCAAGGCAAGCGCTGCGCGTTTGCGCTCTCCGCCGGACAGTGCTGCGGGCGAGCGATAAAGATCAACCCCGAGCTGGTCGGCCATGCTACTTAGTTTTGCGAGCATGGTCCAACGGTCGCGCTCGTCCTCGCTAAATTGATCGCCGGCACGCAGTAGCAGGCTGTCTTGCAGCGTTTCAGCGTCGGGCAGGACAGGCTCTTGCTCGACCATAATCACGCGCAGGCCGTCGCGAAACACTAGCTGGCCGTCGTCGACTTTACGCGCGCCAGAAAGCACATTCAGGAGGGTGGATTTGCCCGTGCCGTTGCGTCCGATTAAGCCAACGCGGTCGCCCGCGACGATCGAGAAATCGGCTGCATCGAGAAGAGGAAAGTCACCATAGGCCAGTTCGGCCGAAATCAAAGTCAGCAGTGTCAAGAGGTCTTACTTTTAAAGCGTTGGCTTGGCTCGCTGAAGTGGTCCGTCGCGAGAATCAGGCCCAAGGCAATTCGCCCTTCAACCGTTCTACGCCAAGCATTCGAGGGCGACAGTATAGGTCCTCGCCTCGTCAGCGATGGCGCTGGTGTCGAGTTTGCCGCGATTATTGGTTTGTTGATACTGTAAACGGTGGCTTTCCAGAAAGCGCTTGATGACGCTATGTTTGATCGCAAAATTGACGTTTTGCGGCATATCTCCAGTCACTCTGGCCATTTGAAGCGCGTTGAGTTTGGCCACCGTCATTCCTACCAACTGGCCTTGCCGGTCGAGGAGAGGCCCTCCACTATTGCCCACCTGGAGGGGCACATCCACCTGCAACTGAGAGGCGTTATTGCGCAAGCCGCTGGTGGCAGAGATCAGGCCGGCACCAATTTGGCCGGAGGTCGCCAAAACGCTCTGGAGCGGAAAACCATAGGCCAGAATTTCTTCGCCCTGCGAGACTCGATCGCTCGCTCTAAAGTTGACCGCCTTACCGAGAGCCGGGCCGAGCAAAACCGCAAGATCCTCTTTCACATCGACGGCCAGCACTTTGACCTCTGCCCCGTCAATAATGCGTATCTGTTTGCAGTCCTTGATGACGTGGTGATTGGTAATCAAAGCTCCCTGGATGGTTACGAAAAAAGCCGTGCCGCTGGAAATACGCCTGGGCGCCGCAGGCGTACTTCCAGAAGGGGCTTGCGTCGCGCCGATGTTGGAAGGAGGGGGGCTAGAGCCGCTTGAAGCCTCGCTGCGCGGTCGCAACGGGTCGATAGAGCCGGGCCTTTGGTTCAGCGGGTTGTCTGCCCCTGGGACGGGTAAGGGGGCTGCTGGCAAGCCAGCACTTCCCGGTGTTGCCGGCAAGGTGGCTGAGCTTGGTGAAGGGAGAGGGCGCTGCGGCGCCGGGGCGGAGTTCTGGGTCGGAACAGGGCTGACATCGACCTGCGGCTGCGTGCCTACGACCCAAACGGCCGCCTGTTGATCGGCCCTGATCTTGGTTTGAGCATCTAAAGACTTTAAGAGATTTTGTTGCAACTCACTTGTCTTTTGCTTGAACTCTTTTAAAGAAGTGTTCTGTGGGTTTTGTAAGGGGGCCGAATTGGCAACGATCGTGATCCAGGCATACGCTGCGCCGGTATTTTGCGACGCTCCTTGACCAGTGGCGTAAGCCTGAGCCAGCAAATACATCGAGGACAGGTGACCGTTTTCAGAGGCACGCTTGAGCCAGCTCACTGCAAGCGTCGGGTTGGCAGGGCCTCCTTCGCCAGCATAAAGCATCGTGGCGTACCAGTACATGCCTTGTACATTGCCGCGCTCCGCCGCTTTGCGTAACCAGTCGATCGCTTGCTCTTGGTTTTTAGTCACACCTTCGCCGAGCGCCATTGCACGCCCATAGCGGGCCATTGCACCGGCCTCACCCGCAATCGCCTGGCGACGAAGTTCGACGATCGAGGCTTCGGCTTGGGCAAACACCTTGCTCGGAGTGAACAGGCAAGCGGCTATCCCCAAGAGAGATGCCAGGCTGAGTCGCCGGACCCATTGCATAAAGTATAGGGCGCTACAGGCGTGGATCGGCTTCATCCTGCCTAGCGGATTGGGCTGACCTGGCCGAGCGCGAAGGCTTTTAACGAGCAACGAAGCTTCCTGATTTTCCACCGTGTTTCTCCAATAAGCGAACATTGCTAATCGTCATGCCGCGATCAACCGCTTTGCACATGTCATAAATTGTGAGCAAAGCAATTTGCAGGGCCGTTAATGCTTCCATCTCGACGCCGGTCTTGCCCTCGCACTCGACTTGAGCGCGAGCATGTATTTGTAGGGCGGCCTCGTCGATCTCAAAATCAACGGTGACCCGAGTCAGGGCGATGGGATGGCAAAGCGGAATCAAGTCGGAAGTTTTTTTAGCGGCCTGGATGCCCGCGATTCTCGCGATACCGAGGACATCGCCCTTTTTGGCCGTTCCCGACTTCACGAGTTCGAGGGTTGCCGCCTTCATGCTAATACTGCCCCCGGCGATACCAATTCGTCGCGAGACTTGCTTGTCGCCGATGTCGACCATATGAGCTTGTCCGGCGTTATCGAAATGAGTCAGCTCTGCAGCCTCGTGGGAGGAAGTTGCGCCAACGTTCGGCTGAATATCAGAAGTTTTCTTATTCATTCCTTGTTTCCCTAGGGGCGTATCATCATTGTAAGATTTGAAACTACTGACCAAGCTTCGTAAGCAATGATATCGAAGCTCGACTTAAAAGATGTGATGCCCTACACCTTGACTCGCTTTTTGCGGCCCTCGAGCCCAGTCATTTGCGCCGCCAAACCTTTCTTTCGGCGAGTGCAAGCGCTTGCTTTGAGCTTCGTCTTAGCGGTCGGCCCGGTCCTGACGCCCCGTTCAAGCCACTCCCTGGGCGAGGCCAAGGCACAGAGTAACAGCACCAATCTGCCTCGCATCGGCGACCCATCGGGTTCCGATCTATCGCCGTCAAATGAGCGCCGCATTGGCGAGGTGATCGTGCGTCAAATGACGAGCCAAGGCGAGGTGATCGAAGACTGGGAGATTCGCGACTATTTTGCGCGCTTGGCCGCGCCTCTGGTCGCCACCGATCCGGCGCAAGGCTTCGTTTTTGATTTTCTTCCAATCCGCGATATGGCCATTAACGCCTTTGCTTTGCCAGGCGGCTATATTGGTTTGAATGCGGGTCTTTTGTTGGCAGCGCAGAGTGAGTCCGAGGTCGCCTCCGTGCTTGCCCATGAAATCGGCCATGTGACTCAACGCCACATGTCTCGAATGGTAAGCAAAAGCAAGCAAGTTTCCGTGACGGCGATTGCCGGTTTGATTCTTGCCGCTTTGGCTGCGGCCAGTAACCCGCAGGCCGCTGCGGGAGTGGCCTTGTTTGGAGATTCGCTGGCACAAGATCAAATGCTCGCCTTCTCGCGCGACGCTGAACGTGAGGCGGATCGGGTCGGGTTTGATATGTTGGGTCAGGCGGGCTTTGAGGTGGGCGGCATGCTGCAGTTTTTCATGCGTCTGCAGCAAGCATATAAATTGGCCGATGTCGGGCTGCCTGTTTACGTTCGAAGCCACCCCTTAACCAGTGAGCGGATTAGCGATGTGCAGTCACGTTTGATGTTGCTGCACTATAAGCAACGTGTCGACTCCGTAGACTTTGCCTTGGTGAGAGCCAAGCTGCGTGCGCTGGTGCCCAAGGCCGACAACGTCATGCGCAGTAACCCCAGCCTTCTCAGCGACGAGCATAAGCGTTCGACCCTAGCCTACTTTAATCGACAAGTAGGCGATAAGGATATGGCGCAGCGCGTAGACTCTTGGTACGGTTTGGCACTCGCCAAGCGCCAGATGGAAGACTATCCCGGAGCCCGGTTGGCCTTGGCTCAAGCGCGCAAGCGGCTACCCAGCGGTCATGCGATGTTGGATGCTGAGGCGATTCAATTGGAAAGCTCGGCCGGGCAATATGCGCAAGCCCTGACCCTGGCCGAAGCGGCCCTGAAACAGTACCCTGCTCAACGCCATTTCGTCCATCTCAAGGCCAAGGCTTTGGTGAAGAGCGATCCCGAGAGCGCGGTAAATTTTTTGGACGATCAACTCAAGCTGTACCGATCCGACAAAGATTTATGGAGCCTCTTGGCGGAGGTGCACTTTTCGCAAAACCGGGAGCTGTTGGGGCATCGTGCTCAAGCCGAAGCCTATGCCGCGCATGGCCTATGGATGCCCGCGATGGAGCAGTTACGTATTGCCCAACGTCAGGTGCGCAATGATTACTACAACGGATCACAAATCGACTCACGATTGAAAGAGTTTGAACGCAACTATCGCACAGATCAGCAGGCTAAGCTTTAATCAGGCGGTCCTGATGTTTTCGAAATGGCTGCGCCCAGGGGCTTGAGCAAGCACTATCATTGGGAATCTTCCCTGTTTGCGAGCTCTTTATGGCGACTCCCTTAAAAACCTCTTCGAACACTCCGGTCGCTGTTGTGACCGGGGGCGCGCGCGGAATTGGCTTGGCGGTCGTTCACTGGTTCCTTGCTCATCAGTATCGCGTGGCCATTCTCGATATTGATCAGCTCTCGCTGTCCGAAACACGCAAGATTTTCGCCGCTACTTCGCAAGTCTTGATCCTGGATTGTGATGTCTCGCAGCCTGATCAAGTACGCACTTCAGTCGCCAATATTGCGGACCATTTCGGACGTATCGATGCACTGGTGAATAACGCCGGCGTTGCGGTGTTTAAGCCACTTCTAGACACCAGCTATGAGGAGTGGCGCTACGTCATGGCGACCAACTTGGATGGCAGCTTTTTGTGCTCTCAGGCTTGCGCCGTGGTGATGCTCAAAACCGGCGGCGGCGCGATCGTCAACATCGCCTCAATCTCAGGTTTGCGCGCCAGCACCTTGAGGGTGGCTTACGGCACCAGCAAGGCTGCCCTGATTCACTTTACAAAGCAACAGGCTGCTGAACTTGGCAATGTGGGTATCCGCGTCAATGCGATTGCACCTGGGCCGGTCGATACTGAAATGGCCAAACTGGTGCATACCCCGGAGATTCGCGCCGGCTATGCGGACGCGATTCCCTTGAAGCGCTATGGCACGCCGCAAGAAATAGCCGAAGGCGTGGGATTCTTATGCAGCCCGGCCGCCAGCTATGTCAATGGCCAAGTTCTGGCCGTTGATGGAGGCTTTGATGCAACGGGCATCGGGCTACCCGCGCTTCGCGCTAGTGATTTGTAAAGCCATCAAACATGAACAAGCCATACATTGTGGGTTGGGGGCATACCCCGTTCGGTAAGCTCGACACCGTCGAACTTGAACAATTGATCCGGGACGCGGCGCTTCCCGCGATGGCCAGAGCGGGGCTAGAACCCAAAGATATCGACGCTATTTTCGTTGGTCACTTCAATGGAGGTTTTGTCAGGCAAGACTTTAGCGCAGCTTTGGCCGCGGTCGCCATACCCGAGTTCCGGCATACACCCTCCGTGCGCCTGGAAAACGCCTGTGCCACGGGTTCGGCCGCGATTTGGGCGGCGCTTGATGCCCTGGAGAGTGGCCGAGTCAAACGGGCCCTGGTCTTAGGGTTCGAGAAAATGAATACCTTACCGAACCCGCAGATTAGCGAGATCTTGC
>JANLRI010000034.1:0-13685 GCA_031361565.1 Betaproteobacteria bacterium
GGTGCGGGTGCAGGTGCAGGTGCCGTGACTTGCACCGGAGGCTGTTCTTTTACGGAGGAAGCCAGCTCGGTCGGAAATTTTTTCGGAACATCGCTTGCTGGCGCCAAAGTTGATTTAGGTGTCTGAGAAAACCAGGTCAAGCCGAGCACAATGCCGCCGACAATCAGGGCAAGCCCAGCAATCATGGTCCGGGTCTGAGGCCGCGAAGCATTGCGCAAGGGTGCTAGGCCGTCGCTAGCTTTGAACGTTTCAATCGCCTCGGGGGCGCTGAGCGGCGGAGGTATTGTTTGAGTGCTATGGCCCAATGGGTATTGCAGCTTCGCCGAGGAATCCGTAGCCAAAGTAGTCGTCGCCTCAACCCGCTCAATGCCTAAGGCGAGCCGGAATTGCTCGGCACTTTGAAGCCGGTCTTCGGGCCGGACCTTTAAAGCCGCATCGATCCCATGCAAGAATTGATCGGAATACTTGCCAGCGAGTGTTGCGCGTAGTGAGGGCAGAGAATCCGTGACCACGCGTGACACCGAAGTGACAGGTGCAACCCCTGTTAGCGCATAGTAAAGAACTCCAGCCAGAGCATAGACATCGGTCCACGCACCTTGGCGCATTCCGGGGATGTCAGCATACTGCTCGATTGGCGCAAATCCTGGCTTCAGAATCGCCGTCAGCGACTGCGTCATATCGCCGATCACTCGCCGCGCCGCGCCAAAATCAAGCAAGATCGGTCGACCATCTTCGAGCATCATGATGTTGTCTGGCGCAATATCGCGGTGAAAACATTGGCGAGCATGGATTAATTCCATGGCATCGAGAATCGGCCGCAGCACTGTTTTTAGCCAAGCCTCATCAGGCGGCGTCGCCCGATCTTTGAGCCACTGTTTGAGCGTTACGCCTTGGTAATAAGGCATCACCATATAAGCGGTGCCATTGGCTTCAAAGAAACGATAGACCTTTACGACGGTTGGGTGGTCAAATTGGCGCAGGAGCCTAGCCTCATTGATAAAGCTATTCAGCCCCGCCGTAAAGGCCTCCTGATAGCGATCAGACTTTACCGAAACGGTCAGCCCGGCAAGCCGCGCCGCAACGCTCGAGGGCATGTACTCCTTAATGGCCACTTGATTGTCCAGCATGGCATCGTAGGCCAAATACACAATCGAAAAGCCGCCGTGGCCAATCGTACCCAGGAGAGTGAACTCCTCCAGACGAAAGCCCTCGGGTAAGGCGTTACTGGTAATTTCAGTATCAAGCGACATCGTTAAGCAGGAATGCTTTTGGGTCCGGCGAGTGCATTGACGATGGGAAACATCTGGGTCCCGCCCCAATTTGCAAGGATACGATTGCACAGGGTCCGGGTGAGCTGCGCATGGGAGGGCACTTTCCGATCGCCTTGTCCGAGCGAAACTTCTGTCGACAACAATATCTGAGAAGAGGTGTCGATGCCGACCATTTCAGCATTCATCGTCGCTCCTTGGTGAGTTACGTTCGCCCGCCGTCATGCCGTGTTTGATGTTACTCCTGCGAGCGTCTGCTGGCTATCGGAATTCGAATCGGCGAAGGGACCTTGGCCGACTACGGCACCCTTCGCGACTCGGAGAGACGTAAGTGTGCATCACTAAAATCCGGACCACGTCATCCAATCGAACTTTGCAATGGCCTACACTACAAAATCTTCGACGCTAAAGCTTAGCCAAACTATGCTCACCGAAAAACAAATTCATCAATACCACCGGGACGGCTACGTCGTGCCGGATTTCAGTGTCCCTCTACCAGTGCTCGAAGAGATCAAGGCATTGCATGCCAAGCTCATTGATCGCGAACCGCAGTTTCGCGACTATTGCCCTGCCCTTCTGGAGTACGACCCTGGTTTTCTAGGGTACTGCAACAACCAAGCTATTCTCGACATGGTGGCCCAATTGATCGGCCCCAACATCGCGCTTTGGAACACTAGTTTTTTCGCAAAACCTGCGGGTAACGGCAAACGAACGCCGTGGCATCAAGACGGCGAGTACTGGCCGATTCGCCCTCTGGCCACCTGTACCGCCTGGCTGGCGCTGGACGACTCCACAACCGAGAACGGTTGCTTGCGGGTCATCAAAGGCTCACACACTGCGCGCGCGCTCAAAGCACACAACACCTTGAAAAGTGACGATGTCACGCTCACTCAGGAACTCAAACCCTCCGAGTACAACGAAGCCGACGCGGTCGATATCCTCTTGCGCGCCGGGCAAATCTCGTTGCACGACGTGTATCTATTGCACGGTTCGGAGCCCAATACCTCAGCCAAACCCCGGCGCGGGATGACGATGCGCTTCATGCCCACCACCAGCCTATTTGATCGTCAAATCGCCCAGCAAAAGTCTGTACAAATGGGTATCACCGATCACTCTGGGCGCGACGTGTATCTCATGCGCGGAGTGGACGTCCAAGGCGGCAATCAATTGCAAGAAATCTAATTTGCCGCGACCCTGCTTCCACGTCGGTCGTGCACTACCATCTATCCCTCATCAATCAAACCGAGAGTCACCATGCAAGTTTTTCACGCACGAAGCGAGGGCAAGCCGTCGGAATTACGCTCCGAAACCTTCACTGGCACAGTCTGGTCCGACCCGATCATGCCGGCCAGCGACGGCGTCATGATCGGCAACGTGTTCTTCTCGCCGGGCGGTCGCACCCATTGGCACTCGCACGAGCGCGGCCAGGTGCTGACCGTGATCGCAGGTTCTGGCTGGATTTGCAAGGATGGCGAGATTCCGCAACGAATCATCACCGGTGACATTGTTTGGATCGCACCCAATGAGCGCCACTGGCACGGCGCGGACACGAGCACCTACATGATTCACACCGCGACTACCCTGGGCACGACGAACTGGGCCGAGGCGGTTACCCAGTCGGATTACTTGTCACGATGATGCCCAAACGGTGGCTCGTCGCGTTTATTGCGAGCCGGTCGGCAGCACCAAGTCTAGTCGTCTCTTGATCCGTGCCACCTCGTCTAGCTCTCCTGCCAGCTCGGCACGCTTGAGCTGCACCGACAACCAGGCAAGCAAGGGTCGATTCCAGCCCTGAGCTGATGCGGTCTCCGTTGCCAAGGCGATGACGGCTGGATCAGCAAGACTCATTCTGAACAATACGCCCGCGGCAACCAGCCTTGAGAGTGGATTGGTCATGGCCTGAATGGACTTGGCCCCACCCTTGATGACTTGACGGTGGGCATCAGGCAAGTTCGACACGTCCTCAGGCTTTATTTGACCGGCCAGATACGCGGCATAACTACGTTCGGCAGGCCCGACATCAGCCGCCAATTTGTCAAACCCTTCGCAAGACTCAAGCACCAGGCTGGCCACGCGAGTGGCACAGCGTAGCAATTCAACTTTGCCGATCAGATCGGCCTTGCCGGTGCGCGCAATGTCACTGCGGGCGCGCGCAAATTCGACCTGCTCAATCCGGTTTCGGCCAGTGAGGTAGGCTTCCGTCGCACGCTCAGTCGCGCCCAACACACTGCCCTGCCAGTCGGGCGGCGTAGGGCCGCTTGCGCAACCCGTAAAGAGCGCCACCACCGTAACAATTGCTAAAGTAAGCATTCGCATCACGGTAGCTTCAATTCATTTTTTCTCGCAAACGGCCATTTGCGATTGATCTCTTGCACCAAGTGGTCCACGGTCCGTAAACTGCTCTCGACTTCGGCGCGCAGTACACCAAGGTCGGTACTGGCGTCCTTGACATTAGCACCGATGGCCTGTGCCTCCACTAATACCGCATCGACTTTTTGCAGACTATTTCTGGCATCGGCCAACAAACCATTGAGTTGCACCACGGTGGCCTGCGTATCTTTGAGCACTCCGCTCGGCCCAAAGACCTGCTTGTCCGCGTTGATGATCAGGGAATCCGCATTCGTGATCAGCGAACCCGTTTTACTGGCTACACCATCAGCCTTCACGACCAAGCGGTCCAGACGGGTGAGTAAAGCGTTGGTGCGGTCCAGCGTAGCGACGATCTTCTTAGAGTCGACCTCGTTGCCAAACAATAGACCGAGACCACCACTTGTCCCATTGAGCTTTTCAGTGGCAGTCTGAACATTGCGAAGGCTGGCCGACATCGCAGCATCGGGTCCGGTCAAGGCCGTAATGTTGGCCACCAGTTCGCGCACACTGGACACCATCAACGGAATCTCCGCCTTGGCATCGCCGCGCAATACTTTCTTGATGGCCCCATCGGGCAAAGGGGGATCGGTCAAGATGCCACTAAAGGCCCGGATTCGGGTGCCCCCCACAAAGCCGTTCTCCATCGTAAAGAGACTACTGGTTCTTAACCAATGGGCATCCTTCAGGGGTACGTCGACCAGGATACGAGCATTCCCGTCACTGGACAGCTCAATCCGGCCGACTCGACCAATCGGAAAGCCCGAGAAGGTCAAATCCATACCGACCACGATGCCTTCTGAATCGTCGGCAACCAACACTAGCTTCTGTGTTCTCTCAAACACACCACGCGCCACCATCACATAGGCAACCGCGCCGCCCATCAACAAAAGCAGCAGCAAGAGCAGCAGGCGGGCTTTCATTTCAAGATGAGCAACCGGTTTTGGAGGGGCAGTCGTTGGGTCCATAAAGTGTTTTAAATCTGGAACATCAATAGTAATTGCCGACGAGGGAGAGCACCTCAATCAACAAAATCACGGTGAATAGTCGGGCCAGCACCTTGATCTCGGCGTTCGCGCCGCTGGCGTCATTCGGGTCCGTTCGCGGCCTGAAAACGATGGGAATCACCGAGACCGCCAAGCTGAAGAAAATGGTCTTCAGACAAAAAACTAAAGCCACCACGGGGTTAAATACCTGGCCTACCGAACGAGTGTACCCGGGATAGCCCCAGGTGTGGAATCCATAGACGCTCAGATAGGCCAGCACCAGGGCTACAAAACCACTCAGTGCCGCCAGCAGCAATACCGAAAACACGCCCGCGAGAACACGCGGAAAGAGTTGGTCCCGAGTCGGGTCCTCACCGGCCTGCCACTGAGTTGCAAACTCGCCGCGCTCTCTCATTTCGCGCACCAATTTGCCCTCGGGCATGGTGTAGCGCACTGCCACGACCAAGGCGACCGACAAGGGCAGCAACTCCAGCACCAGAGTGCGGATCAACAACTCCAACGCGTACTGAGACAAGCCATAAGTGAGCGCTGTCGTCACAATAATCCGCGTGACAATTAAGCTGACCAAGGCCGAGATCAGTATGTAACTGGCCAAGAGAGGGGCAGTCGCTTCATAGAGTTTGAGCGCCATCACCTTGCGCTGCGACGCTCGATAACTTGACGGCGAAAAAGCAAGCACCATCAATTGGGCACCGATATAAACGATTTGCCACCATCCGCGCAGCCACTCTCCCCAACTATGAAGCCAGCGCTGCGTAATGTGTCCGATGGGCGAAAGCGGTGTCATGGACCCATCATACGCAATCGCGGTCGGCGACCAGCCGCCTGATTAAGACTCCGCAGTAAACCCGATCCGCTTCACTAAAGGCCCCCAACGATCAAATTCCTCGCGCTGCGACTTGGCCATCGCCTCGGGTGTCGAACTCATGGCAATCAGGCCCTGGGTGGCCAAGCCGTCGATAGCGGACTTCTCTTTGAGCGCGGCGCTAATGGCAGCATTAGCGGCAGCGACGACACTGCCTGGAGTTTTTGCCGGTGCGTAAAAACCGAACCATTCGTCCGTAGTGAGCTGAGAAAAGCCTTGTTCTGCGAAGGTTGGGATATCAGGCGTAAAGGGTGTGCGATTGGCGCCCGAGGTGGCCAGAATACGAATTTTGCCGGCCTTGTGATTGACTAGGAAGTCGCCAGTGGGCGTAAACATAGAGGCCAACTGGCCGCCAATCATGTCGGCCACGCCGGGCACGGAACCGCGATAAGCCACATGACGCAATTCGGTATTGGTTTGCAAGCCAAGCAAGGCGCCCAGAAAGTGAGGCGTTGACCCGGCCGCGGGCGAGCCATAGTTCGCATCCTTGACATTGGCCTTGGCCCAGGCGACATAATCCGCTACGGTCTTGACCGTAGCGGGCACCATGGGGCCAACAGCCAAGCCATGGGTCATGACCGCGGCAATCGAAACCGGCACGAAATCCTTTACCGGGTCATAACTCAACTTGCTGTAGATGTGAGGATAAATAGACATGCATGAATAGGGGGTGAGCAAAAGCACAGAGCCATCGGCGGGCGCGGCTTTGACCGTTTCGCAGGCGATCCGTCCGCCTGCTCCAGGCTTATTCTCAACAATGCCCACCGTCTTGGTGTAGGAGGTGCCCGCCAGCTTTTCAGCCACGCGACGACTTGTGGCGTCGGCGGTGCCGCCCGCCGGAAAGCCATTGACGATTTTGACCTGCTCAAGGGCTTGGGCCATGGCGTTTTGGGCGCTTAGGCTAAGCGCAACCAAGGTTGCGGAAGCGGCGGCAGAAGTGCCGAACAAGCCAAGGGTTTTTATCGTATCGCGACGTGTCATCATAGTGTTGGTTCCGTTTAATTTGTAAGCGCTCGCACACAGGGATTTGAGTTCAAGCAATCCCTGCCTAGGCCAGCGGGTATCTCATAACTTGGCGTGAAGTATAAATTAATCCTTAGCAGATTAGTCGACGCGTGAAGTCGATACAATCGCCCCATGTTCAACGAGCACGACTGAATCTCCCCAATGAAAACGTACAAGATTGCCACCATTCCCGGCGATGGCATCGGCAAAGAAGTCATCCCTGCAGGTACCGAAGTTCTAAAGGTGATCGCGGCCCGGAGCAATTTTGCCTTCGAGTTCGAGGACTTTGATTGGGGTGGCGACTACTATCGCAAACACGGCATGATGATGCCAACCGATGGCCTTGAGGCATTGCGCAACAAAGACGCGATCATGTTTGGCTCAGCTGGCGACCCCCATATTCCCGATCACATTACCTTATGGGGTCTGAGGCTTAAAATTTGCCAGGGTTTCGATCAATACGCCAATGTGCGTCCGACTCGAATCTTGCCGGGCATTGACGCCCCCTTAAAACGGTGCAAAACCGAAGATCTGGACTGGGTCATTGTTCGCGAGAACTCCGAGGGCGAGTATGCCGGTGTTGGCGGTCGAGCGCATCAGGGGCATCCCATTGAAGTCGCCACCGATGTCTCGATGATGACGCGCGCTGGTGTGGAACGCATTATGCGCTTCGCTTTCAAGCTCGCGCAATCGCGCCCAAGAAAACTTTTGACGGTCGTCACAAAGTCGAACGCTCAACGCCACGCCATGGTGATGTGGGACGAAATCGCAGTGCAAATTTCAAAAGAGTTTCCCGACGTCAAGTGGGACAAGGAATTGGTCGATGCCGCCACTGCCCGCATGGTCAATCGTCCCGCATCCCTCGACACCCTAGTGGCCACCAACTTACATGCCGACATCTTGAGCGATCTCGCTGCAGCGTTAGCCGGTAGTCTGGGCATTGCGCCCACCGGCAATATCGATCCCGAGCGCCGCTACCCGTCGATGTTTGAACCGATCCACGGCTCGGCCTTCGACATCATGGGTAAAGGTCTGGCGAATCCAATTGGCACATTTTGGTCTGCGGTCATGATGCTCGAACACATCGGCGAGCCCGGTCCGGCCGCCCTGCTGATGAAGGCGATTGAGACGGTGACTGCGAACCCGAGCCTCCATACCGGCGACCTCGGGGGCACAGCCACCACGGCCCAGGTCACTGCGGCCATCTGCGAGGAACTGAGAAGTCCAGCTTGACCCGCCTCACTCGCGCTCTAAAATTTGTTTACCTTGCCGAAATATGGGTATAAAATCAGCTCTCGGCGGTAGGAAAGCATTGGATTTGCGCAGGTTAATGGCCTCTACGACAACGCAAATGCTGCTTAAAACAATGGCCTGACCAACACAAAGCCTGTCTCATTGAACCTAGGTTCGGGTATAAATTTCAAGAATAATTTCTTCAAATTTGCATTCCTTTTTCACTAAGGAGTACCTATGCCCAACATCCCCACCGTATCCCTTGCGCAGGTAAAACCGATTTTTATGCGCAAGATCATGCTCAGCCTGGCTGTTCTTAGCGCGATACCTTCAGCGGCACAGGCGAACCTGCTCACGAACGGTAATTTCGAATCCCCCATCGTACCTACTGGCGCCTTCACGAGTTTTGTAACAGGGTCAGTGCTCATCCCAGGCTGGACCGTAACCGGGCCAGCAGGCACTTCAGTCCCCGCACCGGCGTCCCTTGCACTGCTGTTGCTGGGTATGGGAGGCATCGGTCTGGCTCGCAAAACGTTCAAAGTGTAAACGCGCCATCCCTAGTGCCTAGCGATGTATTGGTCGGCGCGCGAAGGGTTGGAACCGAAACTAAGCTCAGAGTGAGGGCAACATGAAACGAATACTTCGGAACTATCTCTTTCCTGCTTGTGCGCTCCTATTTGTAGCGGCGAGCGTCGCACAATATAAAGCACTGGAGGGAACTCCAGAAAAGCTCGGAACCGTCGATTTTGCGGTGTCCTGTAATTCCGAAGCACAGCGTCACTTCACGCGCGGGGTATCGCTTTATCACTCCTATTACTGGCCAGAGGCTAGGAAGGCCTTTAACGCGGCCGCGCAAACCGACCCAGGCTGTGCGATGGCTTATTGGGGACAGGCCATCGT
Source organism: Betaproteobacteria bacterium (assembly GCA_031361565.1). GTDB lineage: Bacteria > Pseudomonadota > Gammaproteobacteria > Burkholderiales > Burkholderiaceae_E > JAPOKJ01. The sequence goes on from JANLRI010000034.1 coordinate 8,646, forward strand.
ATTGATGGGCAATGCCTTTACATGGCCCTTGAGCGGCAACGCGCTGAAAGACGGGATGGCAGCGGTGGAGCGGGCCAAAATGATCGGCACGAAGACTGGGCGCGAACGCGACTATGTGGCCAGCGCGGAAGCGTTTTTTAAAGATGCCGACAAAGTGCCAGCCCGAACCCGCCAGCTTGCCTATGAGTTAGCGCTTGAAAAAATGACCCGCGATTATCCTCAGGATATTGAAGCGCGAATTTTCCATGACCACGTACAGTCGGCCAACTATGATCCGAACGACAAGCAATTCACCAATCAGCTCAAGGCTGCAGAAGATCTTGAGAAACTGTTCGTTGCACTGCCCGACCATCCAGGCGTCGCACACTACCTGATTCATAGCTACGATTTCCCGCCGTTGGCTCAACGCGGCCTGAAAGCGGCGTACCGGTATCGCGATATTGCACCCTCAGCGCCTCATGCACTACACATGCCTTCGCATACCTTCACGCGACTAGGGCTTTGGCATGATTCGATTGCCTCCAATACCGCAGTCATTCAATCGACCAAGGATCTCAATTCCACTTTGCACTCGCTCGATTACATGGCCTACGCCTATCTCCAGCTTGGACAGGATCGCGAAGCATTAAGGGTACTGGGTGATATTCGTGCACTCACCAAGGTTGACGCCGAAGGTCTGGCGCCAGCGTTTGCCCTTGCGGCCATTCCAGCACGCCTCATGATCGAACGTTCGAATTGGGCCGAGGCCGCAAGGCTTCAATTGAAGCCAGATGATCTCGACTTTGCCTGGTCACAATTTCCCCATGCTCAGGCCGTCCATGTATTCGCACGTGGCCTGGGCGCAGCTCGTTCAGGCGACCCGACGCTAGCGCGCGAGCAAATCGCGCAACTCGCCAAGCTCAAACAAGCCATGCTCGACGCCAAGCTGCGTTATTGGGCCGACCAAGCTGACATTCAAACTAAGGTTTTGGACGCCTGGGCAATGTTTGCGGAAGGCAAGGCTGAGGTGGCACTTGTCGCAATGAAGGCAGCGGCCGAGCATGAGGACAGCACAGAGAAAAGCGCGGTCTCACCAGGCCCCATTAAACCGGCGCGCGAGTTGCTGGGGGAGATGCTACTGGAGGCCGGCCAGCCTGCCGCCGCATTGGCTGAGTTTGAAACGGCCATGAAAAAAGAGCCGAATCGCTTTCGGGCTCTGAATGGTGCGGCGCGCGCCGCGGAGACTCTTGGCGACGCCGCTGTTGCTCGCAAATATTATGGCCAAATGCAAAAGCTTTGGACTAATGCCGACCCGGAACAGCCCGAGCTAATGCGAATGAAATCCTACCTCGCGAAAAACTGACTGTGGGTCGTAGTGAAGTAAGTCAAACCTCGCTTGCGTAAAGGTTCGTTCACCTAGGAATATTTGCGCAATTCAAGTTTTCCGCTAAGGGTTTTAGAGCCTCGAGGATGGATAAACTTGCCATGGCCCCAAAGCTTCTGCTTCTTCGTAGAATGGCTTTTCGTTGGGGTAGATAGCTCGTCAATGAAGGCGCTAAGGCGGCGCTGCAAGTCCTGGACTTTGGCGGAAGGATCGAAGGACACAAAAATATTCTTGCAGTAATGGTCAACGATATTCGTTCATGATGACTCCCGCAAGCTTGACGGATCCGGCCGACATCGTTGCGATCAGTTCTTGAAGTCCCAAGAGCTTGCTGTTGCGATGTCTCGCAACACATAGTGCGGCGCCACATTTCATCGCGAGCGCGGAAGCGTCCGAGCCGTAGCTTCCCGCGGGAGTGTCGACGATCACATAATCAAATTGATTCACCAATTCTCGAATCAACACTGAAAATGTCGGCCGCTCAATCAGCTCAAGCGGGTTCGGCGGTACTGGCCCGCCCGGCAACAAAAAAAGACTCGGCAAATTAGGGATATTGCAAATTGCTTGCTGATTGCCGCGACCAGACAATAGCCCCGACAAGCCCGTGGAATTGGGGACTCTGAAGACCTCATGCTGCCTTGGACCCCTCATATCTGCGTCGATCAACAAGGTGCGGCCACCCAATTGAGAGAGAACAGTCGCTAAGTTTGCAGAAAAATACGTTTTGCCATCGCCAGAATTAGCGCTAATGACGGCCAGCGCCGGCTTCTCAGTGGGGTCCTGAAAAACTCGCATCATAAGCTGTCCGCGAATCGCCCGGAAGGATTCAGCCTGTTTAGAGAAAGGCTTTTCTGCCGACACAACTTCCGGCCGAGGTTCCTGACGATCCGCCGGAGCATAGGGGTAATGGAATTGCTTGGCGAGCGCGTACAACACATCTTCGCGCGTAGCTAAACCAAGAGCAACGGCCGCCTCTCCAAAGCGTAAGCCAGTCGTTGACTGGTGCGCCATGATCTGGTCAATATGTTCCGACGTTAGCGAGCCTTCTTTAGCGATAAGCTCGCCAATGGGCTGGCTTACAAGGGTTTCGATGCCCACGGCCGAATCTGGAACTGACATCCAAGGAGTTTCCAAAATCGAGCCTTAGTTCTGGTTGATCGCGGGTACGCGTCGCAACAAACGAGACTGCTGGGCGGACGGAAGTTCTGGTCTACCCCAGATGGATTTGTAGGTTGAAGGCATCGTTCCGATGATGGGTAGTCCGATATAGGCAGTGATATCTTCAGCACTATGCACGCGACGATCAAAAAACTCTTGCACAAACGCCGCCACAACTCCAAACACTCCCAAGGCCAAGAATAGAATTTTCCAATAGCTTCGGATCATGATGTCTTTCTTACTCTCATCGGGGATTTCGGCGCGGCTCAGCAAAGTGGCTGTAGGCAAATTATTATGTCTCTCAAGTGAGGCCTGAGAATAACGGTTCTGTACATAATCGTACGCACGCTGTTCCGCTTCAATTTCTTTCTGAAGGGAAGAAAGTCCATTCTTCGAAACTCCTTTCGCAAACACCTTTTCTCTTTGTAGCTCAATCGCCTTGCGCAGTTCCGCCTCGCGTCGCTTGCTGATTGCTTTGGATTCACCTTGCGACGCCGCTGCACGGGCCTGCTCGTTCGCCAACTTATCTTTCAACGCGGCGAGCGCACTTCGAACCTCGAGCACTTGCGGATGATTGTCATCGTAACGACTCTTCAACTCGGCAAGTTGCGACTCTTTGCGCATGAGTTCCTGTCGAATGGAAGCAACGACAGGATTATTCACCATCGGCTCGATGGATTCTTGGGCGAGCACGGTACGGCTCGTGGAATCACGCAGGGAAGCTTGGATGCGGAGCAGTTGCTCTTCCAACTGATTAAGCTTCGTCACTTCCAGGTCTTGCTTCTCACCGTTCGGCAACACATCCACCGTTTTTTGAAATGCGGTGAGTTTGCCTTGCGCCTTTTCGACGTTTTCGCGCATGGCCTTAGCTCTTTCATTGAAGAACTCCGAATATTTTTCGGCGCGCTCAATACGCAACGCTAAGGAGGTTTCGACGAAAGCGGCGGCAAAAGCGTTTGCAATCGCTGCTGATAACTCCGCATCAGGATTCGTAAAGCTGATTTTCATCACACTCGCCCCTTGACTGACGTCAACAGCAAGATTTTTTTGAATCAGCAGACGTACCCACCTCTTGAACCCGACCGTAGAGAAGGTATGCAGAAACTGGCTCTTAAGCGATGGGTGTTCATCCAATTTGAGGCTGTCGATGACCTTGGAAAGCACTCTCTGGCTCTTGACAACTTCTACCTCGGTAGCAAATAGGCTAGGTGAGGCACTGGTTTGGGCGCCACTCACCAGGTCGGCGCGCATATCCACAAGTACCGAAGACGTTGCGGTGTAAATGCTCGGGAAATACACCCCAAACAAGCTGACCACGGCGGCAGCTACAAGGCTAGCCACCAAGCTAGTCTTCCAGCGCGACTGTAGCACTCTCAGGGCAAAGGTGGGGGTGATCTGGAACATTTAGAACAGACTTTCGCGAACAAAAATTTGATCATCGGGCAGAACAGCATCGCTCATTTTCGGAGTGAATTCGATCATCTCACCGTTGCTATTTCTGCGCAACAACCGAACTCCCGCCTCTTTGGCTTGCAGGGTATAACTTGCGCCGAGGGTAAAGCTACCGCCTTTCGAAATAGCCTGGCCGACCGTCATGTGGCGATCAATCGGGTAACTTCCAGGACGTCCGACTGAGCCTGAAATGTAGAACAAGGTTTGCCGCCCGACATATACCGAATCCCCTGCTTGCATTGAGATATCGAGCTCGGCTTTGCCATCTATATAAATGCTGCCCAGATCGACATTAATTTGCTCAAGTGCCCCACTACTGGTTTTGCGAGTGACCACTATAAGTTCCGATCCGCCGGGTGCAATACCACCTAACTGCGCGAGCAACTCAGAAAGGCGTAACCCGGGCATCTCAAGAGGATAGCGCCCCGGTTTGACAACATTGCCCAGCACCGAAACCAGTTGACTTCGATAGGCGGTGACCGTCATCAACACCTGGGCCTTGCTGATAAAACCACCTTGCTTGAGCAGACGAGCCAGTTCAGCCTCGGCCTGTGCAATAGACAAGCCCGCGATCTTGAACGAGCCGATGAGAGGAAAGCTGATTAGCCCTTGCTCGGAAATTCTCGCCTCGGTGCTTAGCTCGGGACTCATGAAGACGGAAATCTTGACGCTGTCGCCTCCACCAAGACGGTAGTCCGGCACAGCTTGGGCGAAGGCCGACCCGACCAAGGCAAACACTAACGAGAGGCCCAACAGCACTCCCTGAGGGAGGTAGGCCTTGGCGCGTTCGAGAAGGGTTAGTGAACGGTTTGATGTGGCCGTTTTTGAACTACAAAAGGCAGCTGCAACCATGAATCGCTCATAACCTCCTTCAATATATTGAGGGTGATTCTAGTCCTTTGTACCCAATAAAGCATCACCCGAAAAGAGGATGGCTTTTAAATATTTTTGGCGTTGAGGTTAGCGAGGTCGCTCTTCGTCGGACACCTCCCGAAGCTTGTCAAAGGTCTCCGGAAATTCACCTGATTTTTCTCAAATTTTCCCGAACATAGCAATTGCTTTCGAAA
>JANLRI010000058.1:0-100461 GCA_031361565.1 Betaproteobacteria bacterium
TGCTGGATCAACGGTGACACGGAATTTGATTTGCGTTGTTTCGAGTACGGCCATGGTTCCGCCGAGTGTGGCGTTGGCACCGGTGCCTAAACGGAAGTTGAGATCGTTGGTTCCGGGGTTGTAGTTGGCTTGATCGTCACCCGTTGCATCAGTCTTCACGCCAGCATTTGCGCCAACCGAGATCTGAATTGATCCGGGTACATAGATTGTGCCCGCAGGAACACCGTCGGTGAGGATGGTGTCGGTCGAAGGGTCTTTACCGTTGTTCGTGACGTTGATGGTGTACTCAATGATGTCGCCCGGTTCGAGATTTCCGCCGTTGATGTCGACGCCGGTTTTGGTGGCATCAAGCTTTGGTGCGTAAAGCTCAGTCACAAAGGTAAGTACACCTGGATAGAAGAAGTCACCGGTAGTGTTGAAGGTAATGGTGGCCGAGGTGGCGTTGTTGCCGAGGATGCCGTTGGCGGCCACAATGTCGGCGTCGTAGCCAAGGTTGTTGACGTAGTTGGGGGTGCCGGGCATTTGCACGGGATTACCGGACGCATCGAGTGTGGACCGCGAGCTGTTGAAGAAGTTGGTAGCGGGGTTGAGTGAGTTGAACAGTGCGGTGCCATTGAGCTTCATGTTGTCGCCAGTGGTGTTGCGGTCACCTTCGTAAGCAACGGCACCAACTGAGGTGTTCACGATTCCTGATGGCGGGGTCTGCAATCCGTTGATGGTTACGGTGACCGTTGGGTCGGTGCTCGTTACCGAAGCGAAGCCGTCAAACACCGTGAGGTCACGAGCGGGGAGGGTGTTGTCTTCGATCACAAACACCACAGCCCATCCGCCTTCGCGGTCGTTGCCGGTTCCAACTTGAAGGTTGGCGACCGAGTACGTCCCAGTTGGGTTGGCGCTCACTAAAGAGGTGATGTCATTAAAGGCGTGATATTCGGCGCCGCTGCCGTTTTCCACGTCGATGGATCCAGCAGCACCAGAAATGTTTGAGGTGATGGTTGAGTAGCCAGTTTGTCCGGGGTACTTAAAAAGGACGGTGTTGCGAGCGGCGGAGTTTGGGGCGATGGCGCCGCCTGTGCCAAGGCTGGAGTCGCCACCCCAATAAAGTCCGGCGAAGAGAACCTTGGCGCCGGCGGGAAGGGTGTAGCTCGATGATGACGAGTCGAAGGTGGTTACGGTTCCACCAGCAGCGAGTGGCGAGGCGGCGGCACCGTCGGCATCGACGTAGGCCATTACGAGGGTGTTGTTGTTGGCCGCTGTGGTTCCGTCTTGGATGGCAGTGCAGGAGCCAGGGCAAGTGAGGACCGAGTTAGCAATCATCACAACATCGCCGGTAGTTTTTACTCCGAAGCGACGGGTGAAGGCGCGCACCACAGCAGCATCGGCTGGCGAAGCAGTGACCACAGCCATGGAGCCGAGGAGGCCCAGGATCACGAACAGCGCTGCGGGCTTGCCGGCCAGGGTTCGTGCGGTGCGGCTGGTATTTGGGGCTTCGGTGCCCTGGCCCGAAGACTGTCCTCGAATCGACGAGAAGCCGAGTGCCGGTATGCATCGACGCAGGAGCGCGACGAGACGGCGGAAGACAGAGGTAACCATGCCTACTCATTCGGCATGGTCAGTTCAGTTCTGAAGACAAATGAACCGTTTGACCTCGAATCATGCCGAATATTTCATCAACTTTGATGTTTAGTAGGGGTTTAACCCGGTTTCAAAGCTGATCGGTTGGGTCTTCCTACCCAAACAAATTCGCAAGCGATTACCAGGGTCGTTAGTTCCCAGGTTTGCTAGTTCCGAGGTTGTCAGTTCCGTGGTTTGCTAGTTCCGAGGTTGTCAGTTCCGAGGTTTACGCCAGTCGGTCCGACAGGTGTCAAGGTCGCCCACTTCGGAAGACCTGCGCCTAGCCTTCGTTTTTGACGACTTGACGAATCAGCCAGGTCCAAATTTCTTCGAGCCGGACAGTGGCGCCATCAAGTTCTTCGAGGTCAATTCGCAGCATACGCAGGCGAAAGTCTTGGTCATGGCGAATTGCCGCCTGGAGCACTCGAGTGCTGGGTGCGCCAAGTTCTGGAGACCGGCGTGCTGCGCTGAGTTCCTGGGCAATCCGTTGGGTGTCATCGAGGAGAAGATCGATTGCACTCTGGAGAAGCTCATCCCAAAACAGTGACGTACCGCGACGCGAAGCTAGGCCCAGCTTGGCTCGTTCCGCTTGGCGATGCAGATCAACGGGGATTCGGTAGCCCCGAAGAACGGCCCCGCGATCCCTGCGATGCAATACCGGTCGGGTGGAGCGTTTTGGGACGGTTACGGCTGTGGTGGCCGCCCTTTTTCGGGGTGGTGCTACCAACTCCGAAGGCTGCAGGTCGAGGGGCCCTGAGTTGGTTTCGGTTAACGGGCTCGCGTTGGAGTTGGGTTCAGTTTCCGCTGGTGGCTCAGCTGTTGAGGCGGCGATCGCGGTGGCAACGGGAGAGGCGGTAGGGAGGGCCAAAGGAGTTTCCAAAGGAGTTTCTAACGGGGTGTCCAAAGGAGTTTCCAACGGAGTGACCAAAGGAGTGACCAAAGAGGTTTCCGACGGAGTGACCGAAGGGGTTTCTAGCGGAGTGACCAAAGCGCTGGCCGGGGTCGATTCGGCTGGGCTGGGGCTGGGCTGAGCGGGGACTGGATTGTTAGATTTTGCTCCTGCGACGGCCAGATTCGCCTGTAGACGGGCCTTGAGCTCAGCGGGACTAAGCCGACGATCCGCCATCAGGCTGCGCTCTTTCGTGCGTGTTTGGGGGCTGGTCTAGCGGGCGGGCGAACCGCCGGTGGGACTGGCGCCACTGTGGGCTCGGTCGCCGCACTCGGCTTTGGCGGGACTGGTCCTATGGGTTCCGCCTGCCGGTTCAACGGTGCGGGGCCTTCCAGACCGGGAGCGGGTTCCGCGGCTCGTACAAGTTCCGGGCCTTCGACGGGTTCCGCGGCGGCGACAGGTTCCGCGACTCTTACAGGTTCCGCGGCTGTTTTAGGTTCTTCAGCAACGGCTGGGGGCTCTTGGACAAGTGGCACTTCGGGCGGGGCTGGTGCGGCCACCTCTTTCAGGGTCTCGGTTAAACGGGAAGGCCAGCCTCGGAGCGCAACAAGCTCTGCAGCGATGAATCTGTAGGCAATGGCCGAGCGAGCGCTTTCGGCATAGGCGCCAATGGGTTCCCGCGCCAGATGGGCCTCCCCAAACTTGGCGTCCTCTGGCACCTTATTTTTGAGCACCGGAGCCCCGAATCCGGCCGCAACTTCTTTCGTTTGCTCCTCTGCCACCCGTCGGTACCGGCTATTCCCACCAACTCGCATTCTGACGATGCCGTAAACGTCTACCGAGCCATAGACCTCCCGTGCTCTGGCGACATGGCGAAGGACACTGGAGAGTTCCGAAACGGGCCCCCCTTCGGGAATCGCAGGAATCAGGACTCCGGTCGAAGCGGCGAGCGCGACCTCAAGGATGTCAGTTTTTCGTCCGGGGGTGTCGATTAAAACGACGTCCCACCGTTTTTGGCTTCCGTGGAGGATTTCAAAAAGACGAACGGTTCCTTCGGGCCCGAGTTCGGCAAGGTCTCGTTCGGCTTGGATGAGGGAGGTTTCCTCGGCGGGCAGAAAATCAAGCCCAGGGTAAATGTTCTCGATGATCGCTTCTGTCAACGGAAGCTCACCGCGGAGCACTGCTCCAATGTCGGCGCCGGGACTACGGTCAGTAAAGGTGACCGACCCAAGTCCGAATCCAACGCTCTGCCCTGTTTGACGGTCGAGGTCGATAACGAGAATTTTGTAACCGAGGCGAGCGAGCTCGAACGCCACATTGGTGGTGAGGGAGCTTTTTCCCGCCCCACCTTTGGTGTGCAATATCGAGATGACTTCGTCGAGCGGCTCAAAACGAGAAGCCGGCGGGGTAGGCGCGTCCATGGAGAAATCCTTACCCAAGTGAGCCGCAAAGAGGTGGACTCTTGAGCAATCATTCGGTCGTTCGTGCAGTCGGTCTTTCTTTCTTTTACCCTTTCAGTCACTCTCTTTGGCGTTCAATCAGTTAGTCCGTTTAGCTGTCGAGCAATTCTAATTTCTCCGCTTCAAAAACCATGCGATTACCTGCTGTTATACAAATACTACGCCTGAATTTGACCTCTAATGCGGGATCCAAAAATCCAGTCTGCAAGCCCAACCGGGAGAACTTAACGGATTTGCCTGTACCTGTAACCGAGCTGCTGCAACCGATCCACTCCGCTCGAACGGTGTCCGCCTACTTAGAAAACTGCGTCTAGCAAGGATGCGACCTCCGTCCAACATAGTTTCACCATGCTTCAACTGGCCCGCAACTCCCTTCCGTTGCCCGCACAACTACGTCCCACAACTCCCTCCGGGCCTACTGATACCACGGAGCGTACCGACGTGTAGGAGCTGAGTATTCAGCTCGAACGGCGCGCTAGGAGGCGCATACGAACGCCTCCCACCCCATATGGGCAAGTTCGCCACCCGACAGACGCTTTTGTCGCCGATTCCAAGGATTTATACCCAACTTCGCCGAAACAACAATGTTTGTGACTTTGCGCCGCCACAACGCTCCAGGATGCAAAAAGAGACGATTTGGCTCCACACCCCGCAATGGGCACCTCGCAGTCCGTCACAGGCGAACACAGAGCCCCAAATTCGCCATGCCCAACTGGCAAATTTCTCAGGTTGCCTACAGCTGGCAAATCATAAAACACCTCTAGAACCTGCATGTGCCCGTCGGTCAAAGGAGTGTTTACCTATGGCGGTCGGACCGATTTCTTTGCGTTTCAAACTCAACCAAAAGCCACCGAACACGGTACTTTGCCTGTTCAACCGTGGTGTGGAGTTCACCACTGAACGATTCTTCAGTAAGCGACTGGTCCATGTTCGCGCAAGTAATTGCTTAGCCATTTCGAAGAAATTTCCATGGTGCTCCTGGAGAGAAGGAGGAAAACGCTGCGCGATGAGCTATGCGGATTGTCGTTGGAAGACGGCTATAGGCCGTGCGAATCAATTCTTTTCGCAATGAATAACGACTGAACGGGCTTTTATACCCACAAGCCTGAGTTTGCACCCAAACCAATTGGGTTGAATGACCCATCAAAAACAAGAACCGGTTTAGTTCCTATCCCCCGCAACCGATCTAATACCCGTGAGTGTTGTTGGGAGGTTGAAGCGATCGGTAGCGATGGGCTGCCTACTTGCTATCTTCGCGTCCCTTCTCGTGGCCGTAGTTAGCCCCCTTGCCGCAGAAGCCGCCCGAGCTTTCGCCAGCCGATTCAGCGTAAACACCGAGGGAAACATCTCCTTCGTTTCCAACCAGGTCACCACATGCCCCACCGGATGCACCACCGCAAACAGCTCCACCATCACGTGGTACGACGTCGACGGCACCCCGGCAAGTGCCATCCAGGGAAGCGCATCCACCGTCGCCACCTTCAACTCCTCCACGGCAAACCTCACCCTCCCTTCGCTTTCCACCGTCTTGTTTGCCGGGCTCTACTGGGGCGGCAACACCGCTTCGGGCGCACAACTCGGCGGCGCGGGGACGCAGACCGCGCCCACTCTCACTGACCGAAACAAGGTGTATTTCAAAACACCATGGATGACTGGTTACACCCAGGTTACGGCAACCACTGTCGATGATGACTTCTCCCAACAAGCAACCAACCCGATTTACCACGCCTTCTTCGATGCCACTGCGCTGGTAAACCAAGTCACTCCGAGCGGGACCGGAACCTACGGTGTTGCAAACGTGCAGACCGGTCTCGGCTCCTCAGGACTTGGCGACTTTGGCGGTTGGACCATGATCGTTGTCTACCGCGACCCCAACGGCACCTTGCGCAATATGAATGTGTTCGATGGCTTCGATCGAGTGGCCGGAACAACCAGTGTGGATATTGCTTTCGGACCATTCACCACCCCAGCGTCCGGGCCCGTGAAAACCAACATTGGCATCGTGGCGATGGACGGTGACGTTGGTATCACCGGCGACGCCGCCACTTTAAACTCCGGGGCAACTTGTTCCGCAACTGCAACTGCTCTTACCGACGCCACCAATGCCGCGAACAACTTTTTCAACTCCACCATCTCCACCCTCGGGGCGAACGTAACTTCCCGCAATCCAGCCGATGCCAACACGTGGGGATACGACGCCGACATCGTCAACGCCGACAACATTCTCACCAACGGCTCAACAAACGCATGTCTTCGCCTAAAGACGAACGGCGATTCGTACTGGCCCGGCGCAGTTACCACGGCCACCGAGTTGCCGTCACCCAATCTCGACGGAACAAAGACCGTGGTTGACCGCAACGGAGGACTGCTTAACCCCGGTGACATCCTTGATTACACGGTCACCGTTAAAAATAATGGTAACGATCGTGCCACCAACGTTGTTATGACCGACGCTATTCCGGCCACGCTGACCTATGTTCCGGGTTCGATCAACATTACGGCCGGCCCGATTCCCGGCGTAAAGACTGATGCTCTCGACGCCGATCAGGGTTCGTTTTCAAGTGGCACGGTAACGGTTAACTTTGGCAGCGGCGCTACGGGCACAGCCGGGGGGATCATGGCCGCGGGAGAGACCGATACGGTCACGTTTGCCGCCACCCTGAATTCCAACGTGGCTGGCGGTACAGTCATTTCGAACACGGCAACCATTACGTACAAAGGTGAAACTCTGCCAACCGTTACGTTGTCTCCGGTGGTTTCGGCCATCGCCGCAGCAATTGCTGTACAGGTTGAGCTTTCGATTACCAAGACCGATAGCCAAACCCTCGTCTCCGCCGGCACTCCAATTACCTACACGCTGGCTGTGAAGAACACCGGCCCGCAAACCGCCACCAACGCTGCCGTAACCGATACCGTGCCGTTGCTAATTTTGAATCCGTCGTGGACGTGTTCGGTTGCCGGGCAGTCTGGCGCGGCTTCGTGTGCGGCACCGAGTGGTGTGGGTAACCTGGCCAGCACAACAACGCTTGGTGTTGGCGACATCGCCACCTTCACCGTTTCTGGCACTGTTGATCCTGGTGCGCCAGCGGGAACGAACACTCTCACCAACACAGCCACCGTTGCGCCCGCGGCTGGGGTTACCGATACCAACACCGCCAACAACTCCGCATCAGATACCGACAGTATTGATCGCAAGGCCGATATTGTCGTTACCAAGACCGATGGCATCACCAACGCCGTTCCTGGTACGACGGTCACTTACACCGTTGTGGTGGCCAATTCAGGTCCTTCTTCGTCGTCGGGAATTACCGTTGTGGATACGGTTCCGGCAGCATTGACTGGCGTTACGTGGAGTTGCGCCGCAACCGCTTCATCTTCGTGTTCGGCTGCTAGCGGTACGGGAAATTCCATCAGTACTTCAGCCACAGTTGCTGCTGGTGGTAGCGCCACGTACACGGTGATTGGCACGCTTAATCCGGCGACGCCGGCGGGGACCAATACGTTGATAAACACGGCCACGGCTACGTTGCCATCGGGAGTTTTGGAAACCAACACGACCAACAATGCCGCCACGGATACCGACAACGTCACCCCGCAAGCCAATCTGGCCATAACAAAAACCGATGGCATAACCAATGCAATTCCGGGCACCGCCGTCACGTACACCATCGTGGTTTCCAATGCGGGTCCGTCGACGGCTACCAACGCCACCATTGCCGACACAGTTCCCGCTTCGATTACGGGCGTCAGTTGGACCTGTTCGCCAAGCGGTGCAGGAGCTACGTGCGGTGCGGCTTCTGGCACTGGAAATGCCATTTCGCAGCCGGCCACCATTACTACTGGCACAACCGTTACCTACGTGGTTACGGGCACACTCAACCCCACAACGCCATCGGGCACCAACACGCTGGCTAATACAGCAACCGTAAGTGCACCTAGTGGTACAACGGATCCTGTTACCACCAACAACTCCACCACCGATACCGACAATGTGGTGGCTACGGCTGATCTCTCTATTACCAAAACCGACGGGATCACCAACGCAGTACCGGGTTCGGTAGTTACGTACACCGTTACGGTGAGCAACTCTGGGCCTTCCACGGTTTCTAACGGCGCGGTAAACGACACCATTCCTGCTGCTCTTACCGGCGTAACGTGGACGTGCGCGACTGCTTCGGCTGGGGCAAGTTGCGCGGCGGCTTCAGGTTCGGGAAACAGCATCGCCACCACCGTTACGTTGCCAGCATCGGCCATGGCAACGTTCACGATTACCGGTACGCTAAACCCCGGAACCCCTGCTGGCACTGGAACTTTGACCAATACCGCAGCGGCGGTGTTGCCATTGGGCGTAACCGATCCAACACCGGGCCCAACACAAGCAGCCGATACCGACAACGTCACCCCAACGGTTGATTTGTCCATTACCAAAACCGACAACGCGCTTAGTGCTGTACCTGGCTCGGCCGTGACATACACGATTGTCGTCTCGAATGCAGGCCCGTCGACGGCTACTGGTGCGGCGGTGGCCGATACGGTTCCTGCTTCCATTACGGGCGTTACGTGGAGCTGTGTGGCTGCTGGTGCCGGGGCTTCGTGTGGGGCTGCGAGTGGCTCAGGAAACACTCTTTCCACCACCGCTACCTTGCCACCCACCACCACAGCTACCTACACCGTCACCGGCACGCTCAACCCCACTACGCCCGCCGGCGTTGGCACGTTAGTCAATACCGCAACCGTAACCGCTGCTTCAGGTGTGGTGGAATCAGGCCCGGGTGCCAATTCCGCAACCGACACCGATGACGTGACACCGCGAGCCGATCTTGTTGTAGCGAAAACGGTAAGTAATGCCACACGCAATCCGGGCGATGCGTTGAGCTATACCGTTACCGTTACCAACACCGGCCCTTCGTTTGTGACCGGGGCTACCGTTACCGACAATCTGCCTGCCGGGCTTGGTTCTGCCACGTGGACCTGTGCGATCACCGGAACTGGCACGTGTGCAGCTGCGAGCGGATCGGGCAACATTGCCACCACCGTCGCTTTGGCGCCCGCTGCGGTGGCCACGTTTGTGATCACCACATCGGTTGCGGTTTCCTATCCGGGCGGGCCGATCACCAACACCGCCAGTGCCGCGGTCCCAGCATCGGTGACCGATCCAACACCGGCCAACAACTCAGCCAGCGCGCTGGTGAATGTCGCAGCTACGGCCGATCTTTCCATCACCAAAACCGACGGTACCGCCAGTGCCGTACCGGGAAACACCACTACCTACACCATCACCGTGAGCAACGCCGGGCCAGCAGCAGTTACCGGAGCTACGGTGGCCGATACGTTGCCCGCTACGCTTCTCGGAGCCACCTGGACCTGTTCTGCCAGTTCAGGCGCTAGCTGCGCCGCCGCTTCAGGAACTGGCAATATCAGCTCCACCGTGTCCCTGCCCGTCTCGGGAACAGCAACCTTTACCCTCACCGTGACCGTATCCCCGGGAGCTACAGGCACCGTCGCCAACACTGCCACCGTTACCGTTCCTTCGGGAGTGCTCGAAGTGGGAAGCGGCGCCAATTCCGCCACCGACACCGACACCTTGGCACCTGCCGCCAATCTTTCGGTGGTCAAAACCGATGCCATGACTACGGCCATTCCCGGAACGAATGTCACCTACACCATCACGGTACAAAATGCTGGCCCTTCGAATGCGCCGGGGATCGCCGTTGCTGACACGCTTCCTGCCGAGCTCACCGGTGCCACCTGGACATGCACGGCAACTGCGGGTTCAACGTGCGCTGCAGCCAGTGGTTCTGGAAACATCAATTCCTCAGTTTCCCTGCTGGCAACGGGTTCTGCAAGCTATTCACTTACCGCGACTGTTGTTTCGACAGCTGTAGGTACACTTACGAATACGGCAACGATTACTCCCCCAGCGGGCATTCCCGATTCCACCCCGGGCAACAACAGCTCTACCGATGTTGACACCCTGGTTCCTACCGGCGATCTTTCCATCACCAAAACCAACGGACTCACCGAAGTCATTCCCGGCACCGCAATTACTTACACCATTCTTGCCACCAATGCCGGGCCTTCAACCGTGGTGAGCGCCACCGTTGCAGACTCACTACCAGGTATTTTGCTTTCACCATCCTGGAGTTGCACTGCCACGGCAGGCAGTAGCTGCAGCTCAGCCAGTGGAACTGGTTCAATAAGTACGCCTATTACGCTTGCACCGGGTGGAAGCGCCACATTCACCGTAACGGGCACGGTAGATCAAGCCGCCATTGGTTCCATCGCCAACACGGCAACCATAAGTGCACCTAATGGTTTTACTGATTCTGCTACTACGAACAACTCTGCTACCGATACCGATCCACTGGTACCGAAGGGCGACCTTTCCCTTACCAAGGTCGACGGCATCGCGAATGCCATTCCTGGCACCACCATCACCTACACCATCAGTGTTTCTAATGCCGGACCGTCGAAGGTTTCCAATGCCATTGTGAGCGATTCGGTTCCCCCTGAACTCCAAGGGGTGGCGTGGTCGTGTTCAGCGGCAGCAGCTGGCGCAAATTGCGGCACGCTTTCAGGGTCGGGGAATGCGATTTCGCTTGGCGTTACGCTTCCGTCGGGCGCCACCGCCAGCATTACCGTTACCGGCATCCTTGCCGCTGCCACTCCTGCAGGCTCGCTTGTCAACACGGCAACCGTAAGCGCACCTAGTGGTTTCATGGATACCAACACTGCCAACAATTCAGCAACCGATACCGACACCATTGTTCCCACTGGCAACATCAGCGTTACCAAAACCAACAGTGCAACCATCTTGGTTCCGGGAACCGCCACCACCTACACCATCGTTGTTTCCAATAGCGGTCCCTCAACAGCCACCGGGATCAACGTTGTCGACACGCTTCCCGCCACGCTTACCGGCGCTACGTGGACGTGCGTTGGAGCATCGGGCGCAACGTGCCCGGCAAGTGGATCGGGTTCGATCAATACAACAGTTACTGTTCCCGCCTCCGGCACCGCAACCTTCACCGTCACGGCCACCGTTGCACCGGGCGCTACCGGCTCACTCACTAATACCGTCACTATAAGTACACCTGGCGGTTTTACCGATACCACGACCACGGATAACTCGGCTACCGATACCGATACGCTCACCCCACAAGCCGATCTCAGCGTTACCAAAACCGATGGCATCACCAACGCTATTCCCGGCAACGCGCTTACCTACACCGTTACTGTTTCCAACGCCGGACCTTCCACCGCCACGAGCGCTTCGCTCGCCGATACGGTTCCTGCAGCAATCACTGGCGTTACGTGGACGTGTGCGGCGGCTGGAGCAGGGGCATCATGCGGCGCAGCATCAGGTACCGGTAACGGCATCGCCACCACGCTCACCCTTGCGCCTGGCACCACCGTTACCTACAACATCACCGGCACGCTCAGCGCCGCAACACCTGCAAGCACACTGAGCCTGGCCAATACGGCAACCGTAAGTGCACCTAGTGGTACCACGGATCCAGTTTCAGGCAACAACTCTGCTACCGATATCGACAACGTGACGCCTGTTGCCGACGTGGCCCTCACCAAGGTTTCGTCGGGTTCCAAGGTTGCTGGCCAAGCCATCACCTATACCCTCACCGCCACCAACGCCGGACCTTCCCTAGCTAGCGCCGTCACCATCACCGACACCATCCCGGCCAGCATTCTCACCCCAACGTGGACCTGCACCACCGCGGGCGGCGCCACCTGTACCCCAGCTTCCGGTTCGGGAAACCTAAGCGCGCTTGCATCTATCCCTGTGGGTGGCACGGTTGTGGTTTCCATCACCGGAACAATCGATCCCAACACAACCGGTTCGATTGTCAACAACGCCACTGCTTCACAGCCAGCGTCCACCACCGATCCGTCGTTGGCCAACAACACACCGAGTGTTACCGATCCCATCACCATCGTCACCGACCTCAGCGTCAGCAAAACTCGCAGCGGCGCGGCCGTTGCGGGTGCAACCGTTGGCTACACCGTGGTGGTTACCAACTCCGGACCATCAACTGCGGTTGGCGCAACGCTGAACGATCCCATCCCTACCAACATCGCCTCGTGGACGTGGACATGCGTGGCCTCATCGGGAAGCTCGTGCGGAACCGCATCAGGCACCGGTGCAATTGCCACCACCCAAACGTTGCTTGCGAGCGGCACCGCGACCTATGCCATCGTGGCCACCATCGCGCCGGCCACTACCGGATCGATCGCCCAAGTTGCCACCGTTGCTGCTGCGGTGCCGGCCAATGACCCGGTCCTCACCAACAACTCGGCCACTAACAACGCAACCATCGCGGTAAACGTCGACCTTTCGATTACCAAGACCGATTCGGCCACAACGGCAACCGCAGGATCGCCCATCACATACTCAATCGTGGTGGGCAACGCTGGCCCGTCGAAAGCCGTCAATGCCGTGGTAGCCGATTCGCCTCCCGCCGTACTTACCGGTACGACGTGGACCTGTACAGCTACCGCAGGTGCCTCGTGTGGTGCCGCTAATGGCTCCGGTTCAATCAATGACACCGTGAGCATCAATCCGGGCGCAACGGTGACCTACAGCTTTTCAGCGACGCTCAGCCCGAGCGCGCCGTTGGGTGTTGGCGTGTTGATCAACCAGGCAACTGTTACCGTCGCATCAGGCACCACCGAACTCGCCGCGGCCAACAACTCAGCCACCGACACCGACGATGTCAACGGCCGCGCCGATCTCAAGATCACCAAGACCGACGGCAGCACGGCCTCAACCCCAGGTACCGCAATCACCTACACCGTGGTGGCCAGCAACCTCGGCCCTTCAGCTGTGACCAGCGCCGCGGTAACCGATACGTTCCCGGCCACGTTGATTGGTGGTTCGTGGACCTGTGCCGCAACCGCTGGTGCATCGTGTGCCGCGGCGAGTGGTTCGGGTTCGATCGTGTCCAACGTTTCGATGGTTCCGGGTGCCACCGTTACGTACACGATCACCGGCACGGTTTCCGCTTCGGCTACGGGCACCATTGCCAACTCCGCATCGATAAGTCCACCTAGTGGTGTAGTTGATCCGGTTGCGGGAAACAACTCGGCCACCGATACCAACACGCTGTCGCCTTCGGCTGACTTGGTCATCACAAAGACCAACGGTGTTAGTTCCTCAACTGCCGGTACCAGCACCACGTACACCATTGTTGCTTCTAACAACGGACCGTCGTCGGTTGTTGGTGCATCGGTGGTCGACACCTTGCCACCCGAGCTCACCGGTGCGACGTGGACGTGCGTTGCTTCCTCAGGTGCATCGTGTGCTGCCAGTGGCACTGGCTCGATCTCCGATACGGTGAATCTGCCTGCCGGAACAAATGTTACGTACACATTGATTACCACCATTGCCTCGGGCGCCACGGGTTCTGTGGCCAACACCGCAACGATTGCTACGCCGTCAGGTGTGGTTGATGGTGTTCCCGGCAACAACTCAGCAACCGACACCGATTCACTCAGTAGTTCTGCCGATCTGCAAATCACCAAGACCAACGGCGTTAGCTCCCTCACCCCAGGCAATTCAGTTACCTACACCGTGGTTGCTACCAACGCCGGTCCTTCGGCCGTTGTTGGTGCCACGGTTACCGATTCGCTGCCGGCGGTTTTGACCGGTGCAACATGGACCTGTGCAGTTGCTGGAGGAGCCACCTGTGCAGCTTCAGGAACCGGTTCGATTTCTACCCCGGTGGATCTCCCTGTTGGAGCCTCCGCTACGTTCACTCTCACCGGCACCATTAGCCCCGCCGCAACCGGAACGCTGGCCAACACCGCCTCGATCGCTACACCTTCGGGCGTTACCGATCCCCTTGCTGCAAACAACTCAGCGACCGATAGCGATCCACTTGCTGCTGTAGCCGATGTCTCAATCACCAAGACCGATGGCGTTGCCGCACTTACCCCTGGTGGAACGGTTATCTACACCGTGGTTGCAGGTAACGCCGGGCCATCGAATGTGGTGGGTGCCACGGTTACCGATTCGCTGCCGGTGGTTTTGACGGGTGCAACGTGGACCTGTGCAGTTGCTGGAGGAGCCACCTGTGCAGCTTCGGGTAGTGGTTCGATTTCTGACACGGTGAACCTGCCCGTCGGCGGCACCGCTACTTACACGATTACCGCAACCGTGAGCCCCACCGCCACTGGCACGATCACCAACACCGCGAGCATTGCCGTTCCCGGCTCGGTCACCGATCCAAGCGCTGCAAACAACACGGCGAGTGACACCGATACGCTCGCCCCTGCCGCGGATCTCGCGATCACCAAAACCGACAGTGCACTTACGGCTATCCCTGGCAACACCGTTACTTACACGATCGTGGCGTCAAACAACGGGCCGTCGGTGGTTACCGGGGCCCCAGTGACCGACACGCTTCCCGCAAGCCTTACTGGCGCTACCTGGACGTGTGTTGCTTCAGCTGGCGGAACCTGCACTGCGGCTTCGGGTAGCGGCTCAATCTCCACATCGGTAAACCTGCCCGTCGCTGGCACCGCAACTTTTACCCTGAACGCAACCGTGGTTGCTTCAGCTACTGGCACATTGGTAAACACGGCAACCATAGGTGCATCTAGCGGTGTGGCCGATGGCTCGCCAGCCAACAACTCAGCAACCGATAGCGACACCCTTGCACCAACCGCTGATCTGCGGATCACCAAAACCGACAGTTCCACAACGGCCGTTCCTGGCTCACCAATCACTTACACGATCGTTGCTTCCAATTTTGGCCCCTCCGCCGCAGTTGGTGTTGTAGTGGCCGATACGCTCCCCGCTTCGTTAACAGGTGCCACCTGGATCTGTACCGCTACTGCTGGCGCCACGTGTGCTGCATCAGGTTCGGGTTCCATTAGCGACACCATCAACTTGGCTGTTGGCTCCACCGCTACGTATACACTCTCGGCCACCGTGCTTGCTTCGGCTACCGGTTCGTTGGCCAACACGGCCACGATCACCGCGCCTTCTGGCCTCACCGATCCAACCCCAGCCAACAACTCAGCAACCGATACCGACACGCTGGTACCAACCGCAGATCTGCAGATCACCAAAACCGACAGCGCACTTAGCGAAATCCCTGGGACCTCGATCACGTATGTCATTGTGGCCAAGAACATTGGACCTTCAGTGGCGACGGGCGCTGTAGTGTCCGATTCGCTCCCAGCTTCGTTGACGGGTGCCACCTGGACCTGTGCTGCTACTGCTGGCGCCACGTGTGCTGCATCAGGTTCGGGTTCCATTAGCGACACAATCAACTTGGCGGTTGGTGCAACGGCTACATATACCTTGACCGGCACCATCTCGTCGACCGCTACTGGCTCGTTGACGAACACAGCAACGATTACTGCGCCGGGCACCGTCACCGATCCAACTGCGGGCAACAACTCTGCGACCGACACCGACCCGTTGGTAGTCACTGCTGATCTGTCCATCACCAAGACCGACGGATCACTAACCGAGATTCCCGGTACTGGCGTGGTTTACACGATCGTCGCCTCCAACACCGGACCATCGGCAGTAACTGGCGCTGTAGTGGCCGACACGATCCCTGCCGCCTTGACCGGAGCTAGCTGGACGTGCGTTGCCAGCGCCGGTGCCACGTGTACTGCTAGCGGATCCGGCTCAATCAACGACACCATCAACCTGGGCGTCGGCGCCACTGCTACGTACACACTGAATGCCACCGTGCTCGCCTCAGCCACCGGCTCACTGGTAAACACCGCAACCATCACCGCACCAGGAACCGTCACCGACCCAACACCAGCCAACAACTCAGCCACCGACACCAATTCACTCAGCGCCCAAGCCGATCTTGCCATCACCAAAACCGACGGATCACCTTCCGAGGTTCCTGGCACCTCGGTTACGTACACCATCGTTGCTTCCAACAACGGACCATCCGCGGTCACCGGTGCGGTCATTGCCGACACGCTACCCGCGACGCTCACTGCTGCTACTTGGACCTGTGCTGCCACCGCCGGAGCAACCTGTGCTGCATCAGGTTCTGGTTCAATCAACGACACCATCAATCTGGCCGTCGGCGCAACTGCTACGTACACACTGCAAGCCACCATTGTTGCTTCGGCCACCGGCTCACTGGCAAACACTGCAACCATCACCGCACCAGGAACCGTCACCGACCCAACACCAGCCAACAACTCAGCGACCGACACCGACACACTCGTAGTCACCGCCGACCTCGCCATCACCAAAACCGACTTTTCAGCGAATGCCACTCCCGGCACCGCCATCACTTACACGGTTGTCGCTTCCAACGCTGGACCGTCGGCTGTTGTCGGTGCCGTAGTAGCCGACACGCTTCCCGCTTCGCTGACCGGCGCCACGTGGACCTGTGTATCTACCGCCGGTGCAACCTGTACAGCTTCAGGTTCGGGCTCGATCAACGACACCATCAACCTCGCAGTCGGCGCAACTGCTACGTACACCATCACCGCCACCATCTCGTCAACGGCAACCGGCTCGCTCACCAACACCGCAACCATCACCGCTCCTTCGGGCCTCACCGATCCAACCACCGCCAACAACACTGCAACCGACACTGACACACTCAACCCAACCGCAGACCTGACCATCACCAAAACCGACAGCGCACTCTCGGCCATCCCGGGCACCTCGGTTACCTACACTGTCGTCGCCTCCAACGCTGGACCATCCGCTGCGGTTGGTGCCGTTGTGGCCGATGCAATTCCTGCCTCATTGACCTCCGCTACCTGGACCTGTGTCGCAACCGCCGGTGCAACATGTGCCGCTAGCGGAACTGGCAACATCAACGACACCATCAACCTCGCCGTAGGAGCAACCGCCACCTACACAATCACCGCCACCATCTCGTCGACAGCAACTGGATCGCTCACCAACACTGCAACCATCACCGCACCTTCGGGCCTCACCGATCCAACTGCAGCCAACAACTCAGCAACTGATACCGATACGTTGGTCATCACCGCTGAGCTTGCCATCACCAAAACCGACGGCGCACTATCGGCCATCCCAGGCACCAGCGTTACGTATACGATCGTCGCCTCCAACAACGGGCCATCGGCTGTTGTGGGTGCCGTTATCGCCGACACGGTTCCTGCATCCATGAGCGCCGTTAGCTGGACGTGTGTAGCCACGGCCGGAGCAACCTGTGCTGCATCGGGTTCTGGTTCCATCAACGACACCATCAACCTCGCCGTCGGCGCCACCGCCACCTACACATTGACCGGCACCATCTCCGCTGCTGCCACAGGCACGCTGGCCAACACCGCGACCATCGCTGCACCACCCAGCGTGACCGATCCAACTGCTGGCAACAACTCAGCAACCGACAGCGATGCCCTCGGTCCTCGTGCGGAATTGTCCATCACCAAGACCGACAGCGCGCTTAACGAAATTCCTGGCACCTCGGTGACGTATGTGATCGTGGCCCGCAATGCTGGACCATCAACCGCCAACGGTGTTGTAGTGGCCGATGCTCTCCCAGCCACACTGTCAAGTGCCACCTGGACCTGTGCTGCCTCCGCCGGTGCAACATGTGCCGCTTCAGGTTCAGGTTCCATCAACGACACCATCAATCTTGCATCGGGCGCCACCGCCACCTACACCCTGACCGCAACGATTTCGTCGACCGCTACTAGCTCGCTCACCAACACCGCAACCATCACCTCACCGGCAGGCGTAACCGATACCAACACTCTCGATAACACCGTCACCGATACCGATACGTTGGTCGTCACCGCTGACCTGGCCATCACCAAAACCGACAGCGCAGTGAGCAAGATCCCCGGCACTTCGGTTACGTACACCGTCGTGGCCTCCAACAGTGGACCATCTGCGGTGACAGGTGCCGTTGTAGCCGATACCTTGCCCGCCTCATTGACTGCTGCCACCTGGACCTGTGTTGCTACCGCAGGCGCCACGTGTGCTCCATCGGGTTCTGGTTCCATCAACGACACCATCGACCTAGCCGTCGGCTCAACTGCTACGTACACATTGCAAGCCATCGTGGCTGCTTCGGCGACAGGTTCACTCTCTAACACCGCAACCATCACCGCACCAGCAACCGTCACCGATCCAACCGCAGGCAACAACTCAGCAACTGATACCGATACGTTGGTAATCACCGCTGACCTTGCCATCACCAAGACCGACAGCGCGCTTAGCGAAATCCCTGGCACCTCAGTTACCTACACCGTAGTTGCTTACAATAACGGACCATCCAATGTTGTGGGCACGGTCGTTGCTGATTCGCTTCCTGCAGCATTAACCGGCGCCACATGGACCTGCGTTGCCACCGCCGGGGCCACGTGTGTTGCTAGCGGAACTGGCTCGATCAACGACACCATCAACCTCGCCGTAGGAGCAACCGCCACCTACACCATCACCGCCACCATCTCTGCCTCCGCTACGGGCACGTTGACGAACACCGCAACCATCACCGCACCAGCCACCGTCACCGACCCAACCGCAGGCAACAACTCAGCAACCGATGCCGATTCCTTAATCGTGACTGGCGATCTCGCTATCACCAAGACCGACAGCGCGCTTAGCGAAATTCCTGGTACCGCAGTTACCTACACCATCGTCGCATCCAACAACGGCCCATCGGCTGTTGTTGGAGCCGTAGTGACCGATTCGATTCCGGCGGCTTTGACCGGCGCAACGTGGACCTGTGTTGCTACCGTCGGGGCCACTTGCTCGTCTTCAGGTTCGGGTTCGATCAACGACACAATCAACCTTGCCGTTGGCGCCACGGCCACATACACATTGCAAGCCACCATTGCTGCCTCGGCCACTGGATCACTAGCCAACACGGCAACGATCACTGCGCCGGCATCGGCGAACGATCCAACCGCAGGCAACAACTCGGCAACCGATACCGACACGCTTGGGGCACAAGCCGATTTGCAGATCACCAAAACCGACAGCGCGCTTAGCGAAATCCCCGGCACCAGCGTGACCTACACGATCGTCGCATCCAACAACGGACCATCAGCAGTTACTGGCGCGGTCATAGCCGACACACTGCCCGTTTCGTTGACTGCAGCCACCTGGACCTGCGCGGCCACCGCGGGCGCGACCTGTTCTGCTAGCGGGACCGGCAACATCAACGACACCATCAACCTCGCCGTAGGCGCAACCGCCACCTACACACTCACCGCCACCATCTCCGCTGCTGCCACAGGCACATTCACCAACACCGCAACCATCACCGCGCCAGCATCGGTAACCGACACCACGCCAGCCAACAATGCAGCCACCGATACCGACACACTGAACCCTGTCGCTGATCTAGCCATCACCAAGACCGACAGCGCGCTTAGCGAAATTCCCGGCACTACGGTTACCTACTCGATCGTTGCATCCAACAATGGTCCATCCGCTGTCATAGGCGCAGCCATCAACGACACACCTCCTGCTGCGCTCACCGGGGCCACCTGGACCTGTGTGGCAACCGCCGGAGCAACCTGTGCTGCGAGCGGAACCGGCAACATCAACGACACCATTAACCTCGCGGTCGGCGCAACCGCCACCTACACACTCACCGCAACCATCTCCGCATCCGCCACGGGCACGTTGACCAACGCCGCGACCATCACTGCACCATCAGGAACCACCGACCCAACCCCTGGAAACAACTCCGCCACCGATACCGACACACTGAACCCAACCGCAGACCTACGCATTACCAAAACCGACAGCGCGCTTAGCGAGATCCCCGGCACCAGCGTGACCTACACGATCATCGCATCCAATAACGGACCATCAGCAGTTACTGGCGCGGCCATTGCCGATACGCTGCCCGCTTCATTGACCAGCTCTACCTGGACCTGCGCTGCCACCGCCGGAGCCAACTGTGCCGCTAGCGGAACTGGCAACATCAACGACACCATCAACCTCGCCGTAGGCGCAACCGCCACCTACACGATCACCGCAACCATTTCGTCGACAGCAACCGGGTCACTGGCCAATACGGCGAGCATTACCGCACCGGCCACCCTCACAGACCCGATCGCCGGAAACAACTCCGCCACTGATACCGACACACTGAACCCAACCGCTGACCTCGCCATCACCAAGACCGACGGATCACTCGCCGAGGTTCCTGGTACCGGCATCGTTTACACCATCGTCGCTACGAACAACGGACCATCTGCTGTTGTGGGTGCCGTAGTTGCCGACACACTTCCTGCCTCATTGACCGCCGCCACCTGGACGTGCGTTGCCACCGCTGGAGCAACCTGTACCGCTAGCGGAACTAGCAACATCAACGACACCATCAACCTCGGTGTAGGCGCAACCGCCACCTACACACTCACTGCCACCATCTCCTCGACAGCAACTGGATCGTTGACCAACACCGCAACTATCACCGCACCATCGGGAACTACCGACCCAACCAGTGCCAACAACACCGCCAACGACACCGACGGCCTCGGCGCACAAGCCGATCTGCAAATCACCAAAACCGACAGCGCGCTTAGCGAAACACCTGGCACCTCAGTTACTTACACAATCGTCGCATCCAACAACGGTCCATCCACTGTCGTAGGTGCCGTAGTTGCCGATACTCTGCCCGCCACGTTGACCGGCGCCGCCTGGACCTGCGTGGCCACCGCGGGCGCAACCTGTGCTGCTAGCGGAACCGGCAACATTAACGACACCATCAACCTCGCCGTAGGCGCAACCGCCACCTACACACTCACCGCCACCGTCTCCTCAACCGCCACGGGCACGCTCGCCAACACAGCAACCATCACCGCGCCAGCATCGGTAACCGACACCACACCATCGAACGACACAGCAACCGACACCGACACGTTAAATCCTGTCGCTGATCTGGGGATTACCAAAACCGACAGCGCGCTTAGTGGTATCCCAGGTACGACGATCACTTACACCGTGGTTGCTTCCAACAACGGTCCTTCTGCTGTAGTCGGGGCCATTGTGGCCGACACGCTTCCTGCTGCACTCACTGGCGCAACCTGGACCTGTGTGGCCACGGCCGGGGCAACGTGCGCGGCATCAGGTAGCGGCAACATTAACGACACCATCAACCTCGCACCGGGGGCAACTGCAACCTACACACTCACTGCCACCATCTCGTCGGCGGCTACTGGCTCGTTGAGCAACACCACAACTATCACTGCACCCGCCGGAACCACCGACCCAACCAGCGGCAACAACAGCGCAACCGATACCGACACGCTGAACCCCATCGCTGATTTGGCCATCTCCAAGACGGACAGTTCAGCAAACGCTGTTCCGGGCACCACGGTTACCTACACAATCGTCGCTTCCAACAACGGACCATCCGTAGTTGTAGGTGCACTTATAGCTGACAACCTTCCGGTCGCGCTGAGTGCTAGCACCTGGACCTGTGTGGCCACCGCCGGAGCAACGTGTGCCGCTAGCGGAACCGGGAACATCAACGACACCATCAACCTCGCCGTAGGAGCCACCGCCACCTACACACTCACCGCCACCATCTCCTCAACCGCCACCGGCACACTCACCAACACCGCAACCATCACCGCACCGGCAGGCACCACCGACCCAACCCCCACAAACAACGCAGCCACCGATACCAACTCCTTGGTACCTACTGCGGATCTCCAAATAACCAAAACCGACAACACGCTCACGGCCGTTCCGGGTACTTCCACCACGTACATGATCGTGGCTACCAACAGTGGTCCGTCGACGGTTACTGGCAGCGTGGTTGCCGATAACGTCCCCGGTGCGCTCACCGGTGTTTCATGGACCTGTGTTGCCACAGCGGGAGCTACTTGCACGGCGAGTGGAACCGGCAACATTAATGACACCATCAACCTCGCCTCCGGAGCCACCGCCACCTACACACTCAGCGGCGCCATCCCCGCTTCGGCCAACGGCTCCCTCACCAACACCGCAACCATAAGCACACCTACTGGCATCACCGACCCAACTCCCGCAAACAACACCGCAACCGATGTTGATACCCTCGGACCACGCGCTGAGATTTCCATCACCAAGACCGACAACGCAACAACAGCCATCCCCGGCACCCCAATTACCTACACCCTTGTTGCTAGCAACAGCGGACCATCGATTGCCAACGGCGTGATCGTTACCGACACACTTCCCACCACCCTCTCCGGCGCCACCTGGACCTGTGCACCCTTGGCTGGAGCAACGTGTGCCGCGAGTGGAACTGGCAACATCAACGACACCATCAACCTTCCCGTAGGAGCCACCGCCACCTACACACTCACCGCCACCATCTCGTCGGCCGCCACCGGCACGCTCACCAACTCTGCAACCGTTACCGCACCTGCAGGCGTGGGCGAAAACAACGTAGCGAACAACTCAGCAACCGACACCGACACGCTGCTCACCACGGCTGATTTGGCCATCACCAAAACCGACAACGCATCCACCGCTATCCCGGGCACACCAATCACGTACACCATCGTTGCCAGCAACAGTGGGCCTTCGACAGTTATCGGCACCACCATCACCGACACACTCCCCGCCGCCCTCACCGGTGCCAACTGGACATGCGTGGCCTCGGCGGGAGCAACGTGTGCCGCTAGTGGCTCGGGCTCGATCAGCGATGTCATCAACTTGGCAGCAGGTGCAACGGCCACCTACACGATCACTGCAAACGTTTCTGCCACAGCCACGGGTTCACTCGCCAACACGGCAACCATAAGCACACCCACTGGCGTAGTTGACCCAACTCCCGGTAACAATTCAGCCACCGACACCAACACGTTGACCCCACGTGCCGATTTGGCCATCACTAAAACCGACAACGCAGCCACCGCTATCCCGGGCACACCAATCACGTACACGATCGTTGCCAGCAACAGTGGGCCTTCGACAGTTATCGGCACCACTATCAACGACACGTTACCGGCCGCACTTGGTGGTTCGGCCTGGACTTGCGTCGCCTCGGCCGGTGCTACCTGTGGAGCAGCAAATGGAACCGGGGACATTACCGACACCATCGACCTTGCCGTAGGCGCCACCACCACCTATACCCTCACTGCTTCCATCTCCCCCTCTGCAACGGGCACCTTGGTCAACACGGCAACCATAAGCACGCCTATTGGTGTCGTTGATCCATCCTCGGCGAACAACGCAGCCACCGACACCACCACCCTCGTACCCACTGCTGATTTGCGCATCACCAAAACTGACAACTCGGCCACTGCCATCCCTGGCGCTCCGATTACCTACACCGTTGTTGCCACCAACAACGGGCCTTCGGCGGTTACCGGTGCCGTAGTGAATGACACGCTCCCGGCATACCTCACCGGTGCCACCTGGACCTGTGTGGCCACCGCCGGAACCACCTGCCCAACTGCAAGCGGAACCGGGAACATCAACAACACCCTCAATCTCGCACCGGGCGCCAGCGCCACCTATACCGTTACTGCTTCTGTTTCATCCACGGCAACCGGCACACTCACTAACACCGCAACACTAAGCACACCTACGGGCATTACCGACCCAACCCCAGCCAACAACTCAGCCACCGATACCGATACGTTTGTCATCACCGCTGATCTCAGCGTCACCAAGACCGACAATGCCGCCTCGGCCATTCCTGGCACACCCATCACGTACACCATCACTGCCACCAACAACGGGCCTTCGACCATCACCGGCGCGACTGTTACTGACACCCTCCCAACCGCCCTTTCCAGTGCTACCTGGACTTGCGTTGCTTCGGCTGGAGCAACGTGTGCCGCGAGTCGAACTGGCAACATCAACGACATCATCAACCTCGCCGTCGGTGCGACCGCAACTTACACAGTGACCGCGAACATCAACCCGTCGGCCAGCGGGACACTCGCCAATACCGCGACAATAAGCGCGCCTACTGGAGTATTTGACCCGAGCCCTGGCAACAACAGCGCCACTGATTCCAACACCCTGGTACCCACCGCCGATCTGCGCATCACCAAAACCGACAACTCGCTTACTGCAATTCCTGGCACGCCCATCACCTACACCATCATGGCCACCAACAACGGCCCAGCCAATGCCACCGGCGCAACCGTTACCGACACGTTGCCAGCGATCCTCAGCGGCGCGGCCTGGACCTGTGTTGCTACCGCCGGTGCAAGCTGCACACCAACGGGATTCGGTTCTATCAACGACACCGTGAATCTCAGTGTTGGATCCATCGCCACCTACACCGTTGCCGTAAACATCGATCCTGCTGCCACCGGCACACTCACCAACACGGCCCGCATCATTGTGCCCGCGGGCGTTACCGATCCAACCCCTGGAAACGATGCCGACGTAGACACCCTTGTACCAACGGCTGACCTCCGCATCACCAAAACCGACAACTCGCTCACGGCCACTCCAGGCACGCCCATCACCTACACCATCGTGGCTACCAACGCCGGCCCATCGAACGCCATGGGAGCCACCATCACTGACACGCTTCCTGCGGCGTTACAAGGCGCTCTCAACAGCGCAACGTGGACCTGCGTTCCCACGGCCACGGGAACCTGTACAGCTAGCGGCACTGGCTCAATCAACGACACGATCAACCTCGCCGTTGGTGCCAGCGCTACCTACACGCTCACTGCGTTGATCGACCCGTCGGCCACCGGCACGCTCACCAACTCGGCAACCATAAGCGCACCTAGCTATATCACTGACCCAACCCCGTCTAACAACACCGCCACCGACACCAGCACGCTCGCTCCAAGCGCCGATTTGGCTATCACCAAGACTGATGGCAAGACCAACGTGGTCCCTGGCCAAGCCACCACGTACACCATCGTCGCCACCAACAACGGCCTCTCAACGGTTACCAACGCCATCGTGACCGACGTGTTCCCAGCCGCCATCAGCGCCATCTCCTGGAGCTGTGCTGCCTCAGCTGGAGCATCGTGTGTTGCTAGTGGCACCGGCAACATCAACCAACTCGTTACCTTGCTTCCCGGTGCCACCGTTACCTTCTCAGCCACAGGCACCGTCGACGAAAATGCCAGCGGCCTCCTCAGCAACACGGCAACCACCACTGCACCGGCAGGCACCATCGATCCGATTGCCACCAACAATTCAGCAACCGACACCAATACGCTTATCCCTGAATCTGATCTGCGTATCATCAAAACCAACAGCACACTTACTATCGTTCCGGGAACCTCTACCACCTACACCATCACCGCCACCAACTTTGGACCCTCGAAGCTGACAGGTGCCACCATTGCCGACACTCTTCCCGCTGGTCTCTCCAACGCCGTGTGGAGCTGTGTTGCCTCAGCAGGAGCAACGTGTGTCGCTAGCGGAACCGGCGACCTTAACCAACTTGTGAACCTGGACAACGGCGCATCAGTTACCTACACCGTTACCGCAAACATTGCACCCTCCGCTCGAGGCACGCTGGCCAACACGGCAACCGCCACGGTTCCGAGCAACGTGCTAGATCCAACGTTGTCTAACAACACAGCAACCGACACCGACACCCTCACCCCAAGCGCCGATCTCACCCTCACCAAAACCAACAGCGCGCTTACTACAGTTCCAGGCCTTGGTACCACCTACACCATCGTTGCCATCAACAACGGCCCATCTACCGTAGTCGGCGCGGTTGTTACCGACACGCTGCCTACTTCTCTCACCGGTGCCATTTGGACCTGTGTGGCCTCGGCCGGCGCTACCTGTGCGGCATCGGGCAGTGGCAGTATCAATGACACCATCAACCTGGCGGTCGGCGCCACCGCTACCTACAAACTGACCGCCACCATCAGCCCGGCAGCCGTAGGCACACTTACTAACTCCGCTACCCTCACCACCCCGGCCGACACCACCGATCCGGTTACTGTCAACAACACTGCGGCCGACACCGACACGCTTACCCCGCGTGCCGATCTTTCGATCGCCAAGACCCAAACCGGCCCGGCCATCCCGGGCGCCACGGTGCAGTACAGCATCGCCGTCTCCAATGCCGGTCCCTCGAACGCCGTGGGCGCCATCGTCAACGACATCCTGCCCGCTCAGCTCACCAACGCCACGTGGATCTGTACTACCTCGGGCCCGGGGGCAACAACGTCGGCCGCCAATGCCTGTACTGCGGGCGGCACTGGCAACATCACCGACCTGGTGAACCTCGGCGTGGGTGCCACCGCTACCTACACACTTACCGCCATCATCGATGAGTCATCCATAGGCACACTTACCAATACCGCAACCGTCGCGGCAGCTCCTGGGACCACCGATCCCAACACGACAAACGACAGCGCAACGGTTACCTCGCCACTCGTCCCCACCGCTGAGCTTGTTGTCACCAAAACCAGTGATGCACCAGCCGCAGGCGTCATTGCCGGAAGCACCCTCAGCTACACCATCACCGTGACCAACAACGGGCCATCGTTTGTTCCTAGCGCTCGAATCAACGACACCTTACCTGCCAACCTCACCAACGCCACCTGGACCTGTGCTGCGACCCCAGGCGCCACCTGCTCGGCCACATCTGGTGCCGCAAGCATTGCGCTGGCCGCCAACCTGGCTAACCACGCCAGCGTCACCATCACCGTTACCGGTACCGTTTCAGCTGCAGCCACTGGCAACCTCACCAACTCAGCAATCGCCGCATTGCCTACATCCGTGGTTGACCCAACCCCCGACACCACGCCAGGCGCCATCATCGGCGAAACCAAAGCAACCGTTACTAACCCCGTCCGCGTAGTTGGCGATCTGGTTATTACCAAGACCAACAATGGCACCGAGCTCATCCCAGGTTTGACCACGAGCTACATCATCATCGTCACCAACAACGGACCTTCGGATCTCAAGGACGTGGTAGTTACCGATGTGCTCCCCGCTGGCCTCAGCAACGGCACCTGGACTTGTGATGCCACCAGTACCGCACTGTGCAGCGCAGCCAATGGAACCGGCAACCTCAACACCACTATCAACTTGGCAAACGGTGCCAGCACCACGTTCACGATGAATGCCACCGTCGACATGAATGCACCGTTTGGCCCGCTCACCAACATGGCCACCATTGCGCCCGCAACCGGTTCCTCCGATCCAATTGCCACCAACAACACCGCCACCGACACCGACACCGTTACCCCCAAGGTTGACCTAGCCGTCACCAAAACCAACGGCACCCTGTCGACGGTTCCTGGAACCCTAATCACCTATACGATAATGGTGAGCAATTCCGGCCCATCATCTGCCGTGGCCACTCGTGTTGTAGATACCCTAAGCGCGCTGTTGACTGGATCAACCTGGAGCTGTGTTGCCTTGGCTGGGAGCACTTGCTTAACTGCATCTGGCACCGGCGACCTAAACACCACGGCGACCATTGCACCAAACAGCAGCGTCACTTACACCGTGAGCGGAACCGTACTGCCCGCACTACGAGGCACACTTACCAACACCGCTACCGCCACCGCTGCCACTGGCACCACCGATACCGACACCACGAACAACACCGGAAGTGATGCCGACACGCTGATTCCGGCCGTGGCGCTATCGATCACCAAGACCGACGGTCGCACCAACGCCAGCTCCGGCACCAACGCCGTGTACACCATCGTGGTTTCCAACGCTGGGCCTTCCACCGCACTCAATGCCACCATCGCCGATGCACTGCCAAGCCTCGCGACCACTGCTCGATGGACATGTGTGGCCACCGCTGGATCAACCTGTGGAACAACCGCAGGCAGCACCAGCCCGAACACCACGATCGCTTCCATCGCTCCTAATGGCAGCGTTACCTTCACCGTGACCGTCACCACCGATGCTGCAAAGCGTGGCGACCTAGTGAACACTGCAACCGTTACCGCTAGCGAGCCCGAAGCGAACACCAACGACAACTCCGCGACCGATGTAACCGGCCTTATTCCGTCGGCCGATGTCTCCATCGTCAAGTCCGACGGTGCATCCGAGCAAATCCCCGGAACGAAGGCCACCTACACCATTCAAGTACGCAACCAAGGGCCATCGGATGCCCTAGGTGTACATGTTATTGATTCACTACCAAATGCACTTACTAATGCTTCATGGACCTGCGTGGGTGATACCGGCGCTCGTTGTGCTGCTGCCAGTGGCTCGGGCAGCATCGACACTACGGTTGATCTGGCCGCCAGCAGTGTCATTACCTTCACCCTCACCGCCACCGTTGACCAAGCAGCAACGGGCACACTGCGCAACACTGCAACGGCCACCGTCCGCGCCGACATTACCGATCCTGATGCGACGAACAACTCCGCCTCCGATGAATCGTTGCTAAGTCCACATGCCGATCTCTCGATCGAGAAGACCAACGATCTCGATACCGTGGTTGCCGGCGAAGACGTCACCTACAAAGTCACCGTGCGCAACAGCGGGCCATCAGCCGTAAACGACGCAACTGTCTTAGACTCTGTTCCTGCAGGCTTGCTTGATCCATCATGGACCTGTGCTGCGTCTGTTGGGGCCACGTGTGGTTCGAGGGACAGTGACCCGCGCGAACTCAACGAGCACGTGAACATCCCGGCCAACGGCTACGTGGTCTACACCATGACCGCCCACGTTGACCCAGCCGCCACCGGCACGATTTCGAACACGGCAACCGTAAACAGTTTCGGGATCATCGACACCCAAGCCGGCAACGAAACTGCCACCGACGAAGACCCCATCATTATCAAGGCCGATCTCGGAATCACCAAGACCAACAACGCCACCATCTCCACCCCGGGAACCGACACCACCTACAGCATCACCGTCGTCAACAACGGCCCATCGGCAACCGGCGACTTCACCATCACCGATAAACTCTCTGAGCTGCTCACCAATGCCGAGTGGACCTGTGCTGCCTCGGCCGGTGGAATCTGCACTGCTTCAGGTACCGGCGACGTTGTTGCTATCGCCTCGCTCCCGGCAAAGGGCACCGCTACTATTACCCTACGTGCACGTATTAGTTACAACGCCAAGGGCTCACTTACCAATACCGCCACGTTGGACCTACCGTTAACCATCGTTGACCCCGATCCCACTAACAACGAAGCAACCGACACCGACACATTGGCCGCCAAGGTTGACCTAAAAATCGCCAAACGCCACATTGCGCCACTCGTTGCTGGATCCACCGCAACCTATGAGCTAACCATCACGAACGCTGGCCCATCAACGGCCTTTGGCGCCCACGTCTTCGACCAGTTGCCTGATGCACTACTCAACGCCACGTGGACCTGTGCCGACAACATTGGCGCACATTGCCTCACCAAATCGGGCACTGCTGGCTCCTCTGGTGAGGTTGCCCTCGATGTTGATTTACTGCCAACCGCAACCATCGTGATCACCGTTACCGCAATGATCTCGCCTGAGTCTGGCGCGGAACTTTCTAACACCGCAACCGTTGCTGGCACTGACGGTTCCGACACCGATTTGTCGAATAACTCAGCCACCGATGTTGGCGGCGTAACTCGTATGGCCGACGTGAAGATCACCAAGTCTGACGGTCGCGAGTGGGCCGTACAAGGGCGCGAAAATGGATACACACTTACGGTTAGCAACGGGGGGCCATCAAGCGTTAAGGGTGTGCGTGTGCTTGATCTCGTGCCCAACGTTTACAGCGATGTGCACTGGAGTTGCGAAGTAGTCACCAACCCAACTCAGCCATTTGTTGCACGTATCGTGGCCTCGTGTGGTTCTTCCGAAGGTGTTGGCAACGTGGATCTCCTGGTGGATCTACCCGTAGGTGCCGTCGTCGAAATTTTCGTAGTGGGCACACTTTCCAAGACCGCCCTCGCCCCGGTTACCAATACCACTTCGGCTGCGCTGCCCGATGGCTACAACGAGGTAACCCCCGATGACAACAAGGCCTCCGACACCGACCGCATCTGGAAGGAATGGCTCACGAACCCACCAAAGGCCACAAAGAAGCGAGCAAGCTCCACCACGATCAAGGACCCATCCAACTCCGTGCTCGGTCAAACCAGCGACAACTTCGCCAACCTCGCCTTCACCGGCGCCGAATCTGGAGCACTCGCCGCAACCGCGCTTACCATCCTCCTCACCGGCCTCTTCCTAGCCCTAGCCGCCCGCCGCCGCCGCAACTACCCCATCTGCGTCAGCCAACCCACAAAAACCTGCGGTCGGCAACGCCACGGTCAAACAGGTCGACGGCGACTCAAGGCCTGAGTGATTCCATGATGAACACTCTTGGTGGCGAATTAGTGAATGAGGCTTCGTCGTCGGAGAGTTACTTCGTTGATCCAGCAGGTCACTCGCACCCGTGGTGTTGGCGACGGGGGTAACGGGGGCGCCCGTCGTCGTCGTCCGAAGGGAGCGTTGAAACCCTTGGGTAACTGCGATTGACGGATCGGCCGGACTGAGCTTCGCAGCGTCTCGAGCCACTGAGCGGCTCACTGGTTGGGATTGCGTCCCTCGGCAGGCGGATTGGAAGAATTCTTGCCGCTCATGATTCATTCTGAAGTACCGAGACGGCGAAAAAGTATGCGCAACATTTGGAGCAAATCGATAAAGTTGGTCGCGTGAGTACTTCTACAGACGCCCTCGAATCCTCCGAGCTGGCGCGCCCCATCTCCACTTCGCATCGAGTCCCGTCACAGCGTCCTTTCCAACCAGCAAGCCGGATCGGGGACTCCACCACCGAGGAGCGCTGGGTCACCGGCGACAACTTTGGCCTGCGAATTCCAGCTGATCCCGAAGCTCTTATGGCAGCTGGCCCCGAGTTCCTCACGACGGCGTTCCACGCCGCCGGGGCACTAGACCCAAGCAACAGTGTCACTGCCATTGTTGAGTCCTCGGAGTTCTTCGACGGCGGGAGCGGCAAGAAGCTCAAACTGACCGTGGCATACGAACGGCCAGACACTGCTTTGCCAGAGCGCCTCTTCGTAAAGTTTTCGCGTCACTTCGACAATGAACTCTGGGACAGCGCCAAGTGGATGATGCTTTCGGAAGTGAACTTCGCGTTGCTCTCACGATCCTCAGAATTCCCCGTCATGGTCCCGCTCTTAATGTTCGCCGACCTCGAAGCGTCATCAGATACCGGCTTGCTCATCACCGAGTTGATCCCCTACGGCGAGGGCACTGTTGAACCGGCGCACGCCAAATGCATGGACTACCTCATCCCCGATGCGGTTGAGCATTACCGTGCCATCTTCCGGAGCTTGGGCCGGTTGTCTGGGGCCCACCGTGCTGGAAAACTTGCGCCGGAATTCGACGACGGCTTTCCCGATGCCGAACAGGGATCAGCGCAGTTTCGAATCCCTGTTTCTGACGAAGTTTCGGTGCGGCGAGCGAATCGTATGTTCGATTTCATTCAACGCTATCCGAAACTGTTTCCGGAGCATCTTCACGATCCCGCGCTACGCGCACAGTTCATTGACTACATGGCCGACGTGTTCGCCGCCCGCGACCGTATCAACGAGAATCTCCTCAGCGGACATCCTCATCTCGTTGCATTTGGACACTGGAACGGCAACATCGACAACAGTTGGTTCGAAAGAGATGTCCACGGTGAGCTTCAGTGCGGCTTCATTGATTGGGCCAACTGTGGACAGCTGCCTGTCACGCAGATAGTCGTCGGTGCGCTCAGCTGCGCCGAGCCATACGTTTGGGCCGACCACCTAGATGAGCTGTTGGGCATATTCATCGAAGAGTTCGAGGCCCAAGGAGCCCAACTCGATGCCGCTGGGCCCCAACTCCGCTTCGCTTCGAGACCCATCGGAGGGTCCAACTCCAACCGGCAAGCCGGATCGGGGACCCAACTCGATGCCGCTGGGCCCCAACTCCGCTTCGCTTCGAGACCCATCGGAGGGTCCAACTCCAACCGGCAAGCCGGATCGGGGACCCGCAAGCTGAACCTTGACGAGCTGAGCCTGCACGTCCGGCTTTCCATGGCGTCTAACTTCGGTTTATCAATGGCAGCACCAGTGGCCATCGCTCGCGACATCGACGACATCGATGCCGTCACCGGTAGTCGGGACCCCATCTTCCGGAACCGCTATTCCTCACGAGTCATGTTGCACTCGATGACGCTCATGCTGGAGAACTGGCAGGCTCTCAAGCTCGGGAAGCTGGTCCGCCAACTTCGGTGACGGTCGTCGATGCGAAAGGTGCGCTCGCCCGCTGGTGTCGCGCCCCAATCGCCATCCGCAGCAAACGCCTAGCTCTACTGAAACGGCGAAGTACTCGCAGAAACCCGGACGCCCAAACCGGGAAGATCGTTGGCCAACACCCGTCCCTCCACCAAAACCGCGCCCACAAACGGATCGTTGCGGAGGTTCAAATTTGAATCCAAATCAAGCTGATCGGCCAAGCCACCGAGCGCCGCCGCAGCACTAATGGCCAACGACGATTCGCCCGCACACCCAATTGCGACCGCAAGTCCATGAGCCCGGGCCGTGTGGATAATCGCCAGGGCACCACTGATCCCACCACACCTCATGAGCTTGAGCGACACCCCATGAATACGGTCGGCAAAACAGGCAACGTCGGCCGCATTGTGAATGGACTCATCGGCAAAGATCGGCAGCTCCGAATTGCGATACAGACCAAGCAACGCGTCCTCATCGCCCTCGGCCAGCGGCTGCTCCACAGAGCTAACCCCCCGATCGGCTAGCCACGGAATCATCTCCTGGGCCACCAACGCATGCCATCCACCGTCGACGTCAACGCGCCACGAGGGCCGAAATCCAGCCGCTTGAGCCGATTCCTGGGCGGCGGCAAACATAGCCTGGTCAGCCTCGAACCCCTCCGGCGACCCGAGCTTCACCTTAAGCACCCGCGCTCCTGTCCGCGCTAGAACCTCCGGGACCTTGGCTCGAATCACGTCGACAGAATCCATGCCAATGGTGAGCGACGTCGGCACCGCACGATCCCGGTCAACCCCAAGAAGCTGCCACGTAGGAAGACCGGTATGCTTACCTATCCAGTCCCAACACGCCATATCCAGCGCAGCACGGACCGCCGAATCCCCGCGACCAACCGGGCCGAGAATCTGCTCCATCCGTTGCAATTCCGTCGGCGCTAGGGCTCCCAGCAGCACATTCCAGCCGGCCACTGCAGCCTCAGCCAGCTCCAGCGTGTCACTTGCAACGCCCGTAACGCCGGTTTCGCCCATCACTGCCGTTGCGCCCGTATTGTCGATCGGAGCCATCTCCCCCAGGCCCACAATCCCGTCATGGCCGACTTGGCGCACAATCCCGTCATGGCCGTGATGTTCGACGGAAACCACCAGGTTGGTTGACCCGTGAATGGTTCCTCTGCTGTTGGTTAACGGGTGGAGCTTAACGAGATCAATACGTTTCGAGGACAATCGCACGCCGCAACGTTAGAACCCAACGCAAGTTCTGGGGCCGTTTCACATCACGTTCCCCTGTCGACGCCTGATGGTCCGTATCAGTCGACTTCCCTTTGGACCCTCAACAGCATCCGTGGGCCGGCCAGTCAGAGGCCAGTCACCGGCCTGTCAGGTGATGCTTCAAAATCGACTGTTTTCGGGCCCGTTTTGCTGCAAACATCGCGGTGTCAGCTTGTCGAAGTAAAGATCTCGCTTCGGTGCCGGGCCCACTCGCCACACCAACGCTGCACGCAATGTTGATGAGCATTCCGTCGATAATCGCTGGTCCGTCTACATATTTACGAATCCGATCCGCCAGTTCTTTGGGATTCGGGTGCGCAGAAGTGCAGATCACCGCAAACTCGTCACCACCAAGGCGAGCCACGGCATCGTTTTCGCGAAGGCCCTTCGTCAGCCGGGAAGCCACTGCCTGCAGCACCTGATCTCCAACGCTATGACCAGCCGTGTCGTTCACCAACTTGAAGTCATCAATGTCCAGATAGGCAATGGAAATCGTTGTCGCACTCCGCTCAGCTCTCCTCACAAACGATTCGAAACTCCGCCGATTCGCCACACCGGTGAGGGCATCGGATTCAACCAGGGTGACCAATTCCTTCTCGGTAATGGACCGCTCAATCAGCAGCCCAGCAGAAACCGCGACTGTTGCGGCGTTGTCGACGTCGAAGGGGTGCACAATCTCGAGCTTCGGCCCAATCTCGAACCAACCAAGCAGGTCATAGGTTCGAGGGCTTCGGATTGCCACAGAGAACGCGGCTCCGGCCGTACCAAGTTGTGTCTCCCACGCCTCGCACGATCGATGCTGGCCCACTTTTAAGGCGGCGTTTGGGGTCTTGGCCAGGCAAATTCCCAATGGATCACACACGACCACTAGCGGCTCATCCAGCGATCCGCTTGCCACGGTTCGCACCAAGTGCTCAAGAACCTCTTCTAGCGGCGCTCCACCTGCGGCGGCATGAAACGCAAGCATGGTTTGGCGCTCCTGATTCGGCACCGATATTTGAACCAGGAAGCCCTCCACCTCAGGATTGAGCAGAAGGTTGACGCCATGAACCATTACGGTTCGCCAACCTCGGGACTCATGCCCCACACGCACACTGAGTTCGTAGCGATGGCCCTGGGTCGTTGGACCAAACCTCGGAACCGATTGCTCCGATGTGAGGATCTGCGCCACATGAGACAAGTCGTCGGGATGGAGTACTTCCAACACCGATGTACCAAGAAGTTCCTCATTGGTACTGCCGGCAAGTTCCGCAACGTTCGGCGACAGCCAACAAATGGTTAGCTGTTTATCGAGCATCATGGCGCCCGATTTCGTCGCATACGAGAGCGCTATGCGGCTCCGCTGTACCCAATCGTTCATACCTTTTTATCGGCCACGCAGAGCGTTTCATTGAGTTAAATGCCTTTAAATTTTTGGGCTGGCACACCTTTTGCGGGTTGTTTTGCTGCTTTTAACGGGTCCGTTCAATCCTCTTGCCACTCACACGTTGCAAACAAACTCCAACCCCTACCTTCCACGTATTGTGGTTGCATCGTCACACTTTTGCGAAATGTGCACTATTTTTAAGCCATGACCACTTCACCGCCGGGGCAAAACCGCCAAATCTTTACCCCTGGTGAGCTCGGTACCGTCATTTCCGAGCTCAGAGCGCTCCGGCGGAAGACCCAGTTTGAAGTCGCATCGGCTCTTTCTATTGACCGAAGCCAACTCGCGCACCTCGAAGGTGGTCGCTCGGGGCGTTACCTTGCGCATCTGCTCAACATCCTCGAACACCTTGGCGCAGAGCTGCAGATTCACTGGCCAAGCGATTCAATCGAGGGAGTGTTTTCCCCCGATCGGCTTCCGTTAGCAAACTCCCTGGTCAAAATTGCTTCCCAAACTGCGACATTCGCACAAACGACAAATGCCGGAGCCGCATCACCTGCCCAAACCTTCGCACCAACCGGAACACCACCCGCAACACCCGCCACCTCGACCGAAACACTCGACGAACGGCCGACGACACCCGCAACACCCGACGAACGGCCGATGACCCCCGAAACACCCGCAACACCAACCACCTCGACCGCAACACTCGACGAACGGCCGACGACCCCCGCAACCCGCGACGAAACACCCGCAACACCCGACGAACGGCCGACGACCCCCGCAACCCGCGACGAACGGCCGATGACCCCCGCAACACCCGACGAACTGACGACATCACCCGAACAGGTCCAGCAGTCCGCAGCCACCGAACCCCAAAGCAGATGGCGTGTGGCAGCATTAATCGCGACCGACCTCGCTGGGACACAGCAACATAGCAATCCGACCGACCTGCTTACGATGCCGCAATACAGCGATCGGGTCGACGTGCCGGAAAGACCGGAAGAACCAGCACCAAGCACTGTTGAATCCATTAGGGAACTTGGCGCCCCATCGGAATCCGGTTCCGCTCAGCTCACCAAAATTACCAACCAAGCGATGAATCTTATGGCCGCCAGCCAACAGCTCACCGTAGCCCCGGTCCGCCAAACTCCGACGGAGCCGTAGCTAAGAAGACCATTGGCGCACCGACCCACGGGTTGATACGAAGAATCATTCAATCGTGGATTCGTACAATCGTCGAATCTTTCAACTGAATCAATCTTTCAACTGAATCAATCTTTCAATCGTGGGATCACCTGTTCGGATTGAGCACCCGTTTCGCAACCCAGAGGTTGACTCGGCAAATTCGTGGGGCAAGGAGCGATTTAAGCTACTTTCAGCTCTACCTCTTCACGACGTTTACTGCCGTTGCCAACGCTCGGTGCAGGTCGCCTTTGGGTTTCACCACAACTTCATTGAGGCCTAGCCAGACGGCCATGCTCTTTAACTCCTCGGCAAGTTCAGCGGCGACGTGAGTCTCGTCGATCCCCACTTCTCCCCACGAGGCCTGCACCAACAATTGCCCCGAGTGCCGGTCGGCCTTGAGGTCAACTCGCGCAACCAGCTCGTCTCCCAGAAGGAACGGCAGCACGTAATACCCATGGACCCGCTTGAGTTGGGGAACGTAAATCTCGATCCGGTACCGCATACCAAAGAGCTGCTCGGTGCGGGTGCGTTCCCAAATGAGCGAGTCAAACGGGCTGATCAGGGCACGAGCTTCCACACGGCGTGGCATCTTCGCTGCAGGGTTAAGCAACAACTTGTCACCCCACCCGTCGACGGCCACCTCAACCAGTTCGCCCAGCTCGACCAGTTCGCCAATCAGCGGACGGGCGGCTGGAAGGTTGAGTCGATGGTAATCAGCGAGCTCTCGGGCGGATCCGATGCCGATGCACCGAGAGGCAATGCGGAGAAGTTCCAGGCGGGCTTCGTGTTGACTCGGCGCAGGCAGTTGAAGAATGTGGGCCGGGAACCGCTGCGACGGAATCTCATACTCGCGTTCGAAGTTCGGTCTCCTACGTCCGGCCAGCTCACCGCCCCAAAATAGGGTTTCGATCCCGGCTTTTGCGTCGTCCCAACGCCAACCCCAATGGTCCCCCACTTGACCCACGCGCATACTCAGCTCGCTGGCAGCGATTGGCCCTCTTGCCTTTACCTCTTCCAGCACACGCGCCAAAAACTCCGGTTTCTCCGCGCGCATCTTGGCCATCCCCGACCACACTTTGTGCGTGCCTTCCCTGACCTGTTCTTTCTTCCAACGAAAGAGGGGTTCATGGGCGATAGGGAGCAGGGAAGCCTCATGTGCCCAGTACTCAAACAGTTCCCCATCGGCCTCCATTTCGCGCACCAGACGCCGAGGATGGGGGCCCAACCGGGCGAAAATCGGTAACTCTTCCGACCGTGCCAGCACGTTCACCGAATCCACTTGAAGTACACCTATGCGATCGAACACCTTACGGATGTGACGACGGTCGATCTTGCCCGTCGGCCTTGGTTCACCGAATCCTTGAGCCGCCAGGGCAATCCGTCGTGCCTCCCCCAACGACAGCCTCGGCGTCTTTGCCACACTCGCCACTCCTGCAATTCTTGCCACACTCGTCACACTTGCCACCTTGCCACACTCGCCACCTTGCACTCTTGCCACACTGACTACTTTCTGACCATGCAGCTTCCTCGACTCACGTTTGTGTCTAAACCGACACCCTGTGGCGCCAAGGCGCCTATTTTGCGGCTACTTGGACACAATTCTTAAAACCGCCTACTTGAGAGGACGAGCCTTGCGGCGTTGAATCACCAAGCCAGCAAGGGCAAGCACAACACTGAACAGCAACACGCCGGTGCCGAACACATTGATTTGTGGCGGAACCGCAGAGCGCTTCTTGGTCCAGACTTCGATCGGGAACGTGACCTTTGAGCCCGAGTTGAGGTACGTGATGATGAAGTCGTCGAGCGACAGGGCAAAAGTGAGCAATGCGGCTGCGGCGATCCCGGGGGCGATGATGGGAAGTGTCACTTTGAAGAAGGTACGCATCGGGGAGGCACCCAGGTCGGCCGCCGCTTCTTCCAACCGCCAATCAAATCCACGGATACGGGCCTTTACCGTCGTCGCCACATAGGACACGCAGAACATCACGTGCGAGATAATGATCGTGGCCACTCCGCGGCGTACATCGGCGGTAACGAACAGCGTAAGCAGGGAGAAGCCGAGCACCACTTCTGGCATGGTGAGGGGTAACACCAGCAATGTGTTGACCAGGCCCTTTCCTTTAAACCGATACTTCACCAGGGCCAACGACATAGCTGTTCCCAGCATCACGGCAAACAACGTGGACACGAAGGCGATGCGGACGCTCAACCAAAATGCCTGGTTAAGCGACGAGTACTTGAACGGATCCTTCCAAGCATTCAGCGAGAACTTGCCCCAGATGTAGTTGTAACGACCATCACGAAATTGCGGAACTCCACCCACTTTAACGTTGCTACCAGGGCGATTGAACGAAAACACTACGATGACGAGGATGGGTACGAACAGATAGGCCAGAGCAATTGCCGCCCAAATCGTCAGCACCTTGGACTTGATCCAGGTCCACGCCGTGGGACGGTTTGTGCGTTTCGTGTGATCAACCAGCTGGCCAGCGTTTACACGAGAGCTCGCCCCAGGACCCGCGCCACCGGAATCGAAACCACGGGAATCAAAACCACCACCGGACAACGTTGGAGCGACCACGTCGTTTGCCATAACTACACCAGCTCTTCCGTGCCAAGCAGGCGGGCGTACAGCAGCACACCAAGCAGAATTAAGAGCATCAGCACAAAGGACAACGCCGACATTTGCGGACGAAAGATCTCCTTCTGGAAGTTCTGCTCAATGATGTTGCCGATCATCCGCTGACTGTCGC
This sequence comes from Betaproteobacteria bacterium, assembly GCA_031361565.1. Lineage (GTDB taxonomy): Bacteria > Pseudomonadota > Gammaproteobacteria > Burkholderiales > Burkholderiaceae_E > JAPOKJ01. The sequence continues at coordinate 38,643 of JANLRI010000058.1, forward strand.
CACCCAGGAGGTCTGCGTTGATGAAGTCACCACACGCCGGGATGAAGGTAAGCAGACTGCCTGCGAATAGGCCGGGCAGGGAGAGGGGAAGAGTGATTTTGGTGAAGGTTCGTCGGCTATTCGCGTACAAATCGGGAGCGGCCTCGAGGAGGCGACGGTCGATTTTTTCCAAGCTCACGAAGATGGGCAGCACCATGAACGGGAGGAAGTTGTAGAGCAGCGCCCCGATTACGGCGACGTGCGTATTAAGTACCTCCCCGCCTTTGGAGAGCAACCCGGTCCACCGCAAAAACGCCGGAATCGGACCGTCGCTGTACAGCAACGTTTTCCAGGCCAGGGTTCGGATGAGATAAGTGGTGAAGAAGGGCAGCACGACAAGCCCGAGCAGGAACGTTTTGGCTTTCCCGCCCCGAATGGCGATGAAATAGGCCAGTGGATAGCCAACTACTGCTGCTAGTACCGTCGCCACCAGGGCATACACGAAAGTACGGGAGATTACCGATGAGTTTTGCGAGAACGTATCGGTGAAGTTTGCCAAGCCTTTGCCGCGGAGCGAGTTACGCCCGAGAGTAAACAGCGGAATGACGAAGAAGAAGAACAACCAGGCCAACCCCGGGGCGAGTAAGGCCCATGGAACCCATGTTTTTGTCTCACGACCCTCACTGCTCGACATATGTGTTCTTTCTCGAAGGAGGGATAAAACTACGCAAAGTAGCTATTGTTGGTTGTGACAGTTTCGAACAGAACCACGCCTGGCCGGGTGAAACAGGGCAAAGTGCGGAGCCGAACGATCACACGATCACACGATCACACGATCGCACGATCACACGGCCGCAGGATCACACGGCCGCAGGATTGGTGGATTGCAAGTCGGTGATGCTTCAGCCCCGTTAAACTTTCCCTTACTGCTGTGTTGCTTGGGCGAAGGCGGTTTCGAGCGTGACGTTTTCCTTGTCGGTGAGTTGACGGAACTCATGCAGGTTGGCGTCGGCCGCTGGATTGATAAGCACGTTGCTGGCAGCTTCGGCGGACATTGATTTGCCAGCATCCTTCACCGGTGACGAGTAGCTGATCGCCTCAAAGAGCGGGCCCGAAACGGTGGGGTCGTACAAAAAGTTCATCCACGCAGCGGCCATCTCAGCGTTGCCACCTTTGGGAATGATCATGGTGTCGACCGAGCTCATAGCCCCGTCCGATGGCAACACCCACTTTAGGTCGGGCTTCTCGGCCTGAATTGAGGCCACATCACCTGACCAGGCCATACATGCGGCCAGATCGCCCAGGCGCAGATCTTCGATGTACCCGTTGCCCGTAACCTTACGGAATTGCCCACCGCTGCGAGCGGCTTTAATTTTTCCAATGGCGGCCAGACACTGGTCAATGGAAGCATCTTCTGGCTTTACCCCGTCGGCCATAAGGAAGAGGCCCACGGCATCTCGCAACTCGTTCAGGATCGTCACTTTGCCTTTAAGTTTGGGGTCAAGCAGGCCGGCAAGATTGGTGATTTCGCCGCCCACTTTCTCGGGGTAGTAAGCAATTCCCGTTTGAATAATCGCGTAGGGAAGTGAGAATTTTCGACCGGCATCCCAAACCGGATTGGCCATGGAGTCGAGGACGTTTGCCTTATTAAGGACAAGATCCGCAGGGATTTCTTGGGTCCAACCGTTTTTGATCCAGCGTGCAGCCATCCATGAGGTGGGGACGACGATATCGAAACCGATGTCTTTTCCGGCTTTCAGGTCGCCTTCATACTTGGAGGTGAACGAGTCGTTGCCGTCGATGGTGGAGCTGTACTCCACCTTGATGCCCGTGGCCTTGGTGAATGCTTTGATCGTGGCGGATTCCTGAGGGTCAGTGTCATTCTCTATATAGAGAGGCCAGGTTCCAATACGCACAACACCTTTTTTCAACGCTGACCCCGACCCTGAACCTGAGCCCGTGGCAGAGTCGGTCGAACCCGAGCTGGATCCAGAATCACTCGAACACGCAGCTAAAACACCCGATCCTCCTACGGCGAGCAGACTAGATCGGACAAGAAAATCACGGCGACTGAGTGGCTTAACCATGGGGATACTCCTCGATGCGGGGGATGCTGATTGGGCAACGGTACTGATAGCGGTGGTGATTGCTGGTGGAAATATCTGCAATCGGATTTGCCGTTTCGAACTGGCATTAGAGGGAAGCTTCAACGTTGACGAGGTCAACTACGGTGTTTCCGGCGAAGGTGGTGGTTTCGGGGAGCACGTAAGCGGAACCGTTTGGCCATGAGACGAATACGTGTTCACCTGGCTTGCACTGGAATCCATCGTCGGCCTCGAGATCGGCAACCAGCTCGGTTCCATCGAGGGTCTTCACGTGCACGTCACTCGAAGCCCCGTGAAAGATCCGGTTGGTAACGACGGCCGCCAAATTTGCCTGTCCAGAAATCGGATCGTCTTCAATAATCATGCGCTCAGGGCGGATCATCACGGTGGCAGTTTGACCCACGGTAAAGGCGCGACCGTTGAGGCCACCATGGACTTCTGCCCCGCCGGAGGTGCGCACGCTTACGGTATCGGTGCTCACGGCGGTTACCGTCGCCGGAAGGAGGTTGGCTGAGCCGATAAAACTGGCCACAAAAATGCTGGCCGGACGGTAGTAAATGTCCTCTGGCGTGCCGATTTGTTCCACGCGGCCTTGGCTCATGACCACAATGCGGTCGCTCATAGTGAGGGCTTCGCCTTGGTCGTGGGTGACGAAGATGAAGGTGATGCCTACCTCGCGTTGAATGCGCTTGAGCTCAATTTGCATGGCTTCGCGAAGCTTCAGGTCGAGGGCGGCCAGGGGTTCGTCGAGCAGCAGGGCGCTGGGTTTGTTCACTAGGGCTCGGGCCAGGGCCACGCGTTGTTGCTGGCCACCCGACATTTGTGCTGGGTTGCGACTGGCAAATTCGCCGAGTCGAACCACGTTGAGCATGTCGATTGCTTGGGTGCGGGCGGTGGCTTTATCGACCCCGCGAGACCGGGGACCAAAGGCAACGTTGTCGAGCACGGTCATATGGGGGAACAGGCTGTAGTTCTGGAACACCGTGTTGACGTCACGTTTGTAGGCGGGGATACCGGCGACTTCTTGGCCAGAAATAAACACTTGGCCGGTGTCGGGCTGTTCGAATCCGGCCAGCATGCGCAACGTGGTGGTTTTACCGCAACCGGAAGGGCCGAGCAGGGCGACGAATTCGCCAGCGTTGATCTTGATCGACACGTTGTCTACTGCGGTCATGGTGCCGAAGCGTTTGGTGATGTTGCGAACTTCCACCGAACCCTGTGCGCTAAGTGAAACTTGTGAACTTTGTGAAACTGGTGAACCCTGCGCGCTAAGTGAACCTTGTGAAGACCCGTGCGTCGGGTTTTTGGTGGAATCCGGCGTTGTGGTGGTTTCTTGCTGCACGCTCATAGAACTTTCCAGTATTGCGCCTTTGGGCACCTTTGTGTGTCGTCGATGTGCCTTTGGGCACCTTTGTGTTCGTCGGTGTGCCGTTGGTATGCCGCCCAACCCAGCCGACCCGGTCGTAAGCTCAGCCCAGGACTCTGCGCAGTACCACTCGGCTTTCGGTTCGAGCGGCGCCGTGGGCTTTGCACCAGCGGGTGAATCCGTCGAGGGCTTCGGGTCCGGCGCAGTCGAGCAGCATGGCGTAGTCAAATCCGCCGGTCACATATGCTGCGAACGACACGTCCGGTTGCGAAGTGAGTGCGGCTTCGAAATCTTCGGGCACTACTTCGGGCCTCAGCTGCACCTCTACAACGGCACGGAATCCTTTGCCCAGCACCGTCAGGTCCACGAGGGCTCTGTACCCGGCCAACACTCCTTCGCGTTCTAACCGGCGCACCCGTTCGCCCACGGAGGTAGCGCTGAGGTGGACCTGATCGCCCAGTTCGCGCCAGCTAATCCTGCCGTTCAACTGGAGCGCAGCGATGATTCGTCGGTCGATTTGGTCTAATGCCGAGGATTCCACGGTCTGGAGTGTACCAACCCCCCAATCTCACCGGAATACTTTGAACATTTTCCCGCACGATGGACCCATGCCCACAACCGCCGCCAACACCACCATCGCTGCGAAAACCGACGCCCATTCGACTGTCACAACCACCAAACCGCTTTCCGTTGGGGTGCCTACCGAGATCAAGTCGTCGGAGGGCAGGGTTGCCATCACTCCCGACGGTGTCCGCGAGTTGGTCTTAAAGGGCATACATGTGGCCATCCAGTCCGGGGCGGGTGCGAATTCTTCGTTGAGCGATGGCGAATACCAAGCCGCCGGGGCCACCATCGTTCCCACCGCTGCGGATGCCTGGGCCCAAGACTTGGTGGTCAAGGTGAAGGAGCCCCAGGAATCGGAGTTCGGGTTTCTTCGCCCCGATTTGACCCTGTTCACCTATTTGCATTTGGCCGCGTACCCCAAAGTTGCCCAGGCGCTCATCAACTCCAAATGCACCGCCATCGCCTACGAAACCGTCCAAGTGGCCAATGGATCGTTACCCCTGCTCGCCCCGATGAGTGAGATTGCCGGACGATTGGCTCCCCAAATGGGTGCCCGTTTCCTAGAGAAGACTTTTGGCGGACGGGGTGTGCTGATGGGTGGCGCCCCCGGAGTTCGTCCTGCCCGGGTCGCAGTTTTGGGTGCTGGAAACGTCGGGTGGAATGCTGCGTGGGTAGCGGCCGGGATGGGAGCCGATGTGCTGTTGTTGGACCGCAATTTGGAGCGCCTGCGTTTCATTGAGCAAATTCAGCGCGGACGGATGACGACGATCGCTTCAAACTCGGGTGCGGTGGAGCGGGCGGTCGCCGAGGCGGATTGCGTGATTGGGGCAGTGCTGGTGGCGGGTGGCCGGGCGCCGGTAGTGGTTTCCGAAGACATGGTGCGATCGATGAAGCCAGGCGCGGTGATCGTGGATGTGGCGGTGGATCAGGGCGGTTGTATTGCCACGACCCGAGAGACTAAGCACACCGACCCCATCTACGAGCTTCACGGGGTGTTGCATTACGCGGTTGGGAATATGCCCGGGGCCGTTCCGTTTACCTCTACCTATGCACTTACTAATGCGACGTTGCCGTATGTGGCCGCCGTCGCTCGTAGCCCACGCGGTGCTGCGTCAGCAGATCCGGCCTTGGCGGCGGGTTTCAACTGCGTAGCTGGGGAGTACACCAATGATTCGGTCGCTGCGTCGGTTGGCGCCACTGGCATTTCACTGGGTTCTGCGTTGGCGCAGTTGGCGTGACTGGAAGATTTTCCCGGCGACCCAAAGGGAAAATCTTGGGATTAGCAAGCGCTTAGCCGCTACGAGGGTGCACCACCACCTCGGTCAAGATCGGCTTAGACACCGTTTGGGCGCCGTTTCTGGGCGTGTTCGCTTTGGCTTGATTACCGGCCGGAGTTTTCGGATTGGTCATACCGAGCACGTTCGAGGGCTCGTTCTACAGATCGGTTTGAGGGTTCAGTTTGTCCGGAGGGCACGAGAATGTAGGTAAGGGGGTCGAATCGCTTCATTTGGGCGTTGGTCCCGAGGGCGAGTCCGGTGGCAAAGTCGATGATTCTCCGGCGCTCGGCTTCGTCGAAGGGCGTTACCACTACGACGATTCGCTCAGCGCGGAAGGCCATGGCAAATTCAACAGCGTCGTTGAACACGATGGGATGAAAAACTTTGAGGCGATCGTCGGGATCGCTTGTCCCAATCAAGGTGATCGACATTGCTATTAACGATACGCCACTCTCGGGATTCGTCGGTCGCTTAATGTCCCCACGGGCTTTGGCTTGCGTTCCGGATCACCTTGCCCACCGAAGCGAAGTGTGGGGATTCCTGCTTGGGCTGGGCTTCTTTTCCTACCAACCGAACGAACGAGTTCATCGAGGGTGAACCCCAGTTTAATTTCCAATACGGATAGGTAAGTGCACGTTGTGCTTCGGGAGCGGAGTCCTGATGTGGACGGATCAAAATTAAAAAAGACCCGGCACCATGAGGCACCGGATCTTATCAGGCTTTCAAGAACCAAATTGCCTTGGGCTCTCGTCGTGGCGCTCTGTATTGAGGCCCAGCACTATTGTGCGGATGGCGCTCTTCGGTTGGAGAACGTGCGTGGCGTGAGCGGCGGTGCAACCTGGGAAGCAAGCCGGTTTCTTGAGGTTTTTTTAGGGTGATGCAGACTGGTAATTTCTCAAACAGCCCTCGAATTCCTCGGACAATTTGTCCTCTGAACTGATCATGTGCTTACTTTCGCCAGTCGTCAAGCCAATTTTTTTGGAAGTGATTTTAAAGCGATCCGTGAGTGGTTTGTAAGTGGTTCCTAAGTGATCCGTAAGTGGTTTGTAAGTGGTCTGTTGATCATGTCTTAAGTGATTCGATGTCCAGGTCGAAGGTGCTCCGCGTACTTGGTTCGCTGTTTCCCCGCTGGTTGCGAGAGACTGTTTGGCGTGGCAAGACTTCACTATCCCCCGGCAGCACTTCCGGCATCAACCGAACAGTTACGAAACGACCTTCGAGCGTTTCTCGATAAGGAAATCGCTGAGGGGTCGTTCAAGCCCCGCTGCGATACGTGGCTTTCAATGCACGATCCCGTGTTCTCGGCGAAGTTGGGCGCTGCCGGGTTTTTGGGCTTGGCGTGGTCACAGGAATATGGCGGTCACGGTCGTACTGCGCTGGATCGGTTTGTGGTGGTGGAGGAACTCTTGGCCTATGGGGCGCCGATTGCTGCGCACTGGGTGAGTGATCGCCAGAGTGGCCCGTCGATTCTCAAGATGGGCACCGAGCAGGCCAAACGTGAGTTGATTCCGGCCATGGTCGCGGGCGAATCGTTTTTCTCTATCGGCATGAGTGAGCCTGATGCGGGTTCTGATTTGGCCAACATTCGTTGCACGGCCACCAAGACCGAGGGCGGCTGGTTGCTAAACGGCACCAAGGTATGGACGAGCCAAGCCCATAACAATCATTTCTTCATCGTGTTGGTGCGCACGCAACCCCAGTCGGAGGCGGGCGGCAAGCATCGCGGTATGAGCCAGTTCGTGATGAGTCTTCGCGGGCCTGGCGTTGACATTCGGCCAATTCGTTTACTGAGCGGGCATCATCATTTCAATGAAGTGGTGATGACGGATGTGTTCGTACCTGAGCATTTTCTGCTGGGCACCGAGGGCAACGGGTGGGAGCAAGTTCTGGGCGAGTTGGCCTTTGAGCGTTCTGGCCCTGAGCGTTATCTGTCGACGTATCCACTCCTCGTTGCGCTCATTGATGCAGTTGGTCCAAATCCGAGTGATGAAGCTGCTGCACAAATTGGGATGTTAGTAAGCAGGCTTACTGCATTGCGACGGCTTTGTATCGCGGTTGCTATCTCACTTGATTCTGGCGGAACACCAATTACTGAAGCGGCGTTGGTAAAGGATATGGGTACACGTTTGGAATCTGAGATTGGTGAAGTGGCACGACAGTTGGTGCCGCCCGGTCGCCATAGCGCTTTCGATGAGTTGGTCGCCGACGCAATTCTTTCCGCTCCTGGGTACACGCTTCGTGGTGGCACCAATGAGATTCTTCGCGGCATCGTCGCCCGTGCGCTTGGGGTGCGCTAACCATGAGTACTTCATCACCTTCTTCGGTTCCGTCCTCACAACTTGCTCTGCGCGCAGATGAACTTTTAGTTGAGACTATCGACGGTCTGTTTGCCGATAACTGCACCCCGGAGCGATTAGCTGCAGCTGAGGCCGCCGACGGATTTGATTCGGCCCTTTGGTCGTTGTTAACGGAGAACGGCTTAACCCGTGTTGGGCTTCCGGAGTCCATTGATGGCAGCGGCGGAACATTGCATGATGCCATCGCCATCGTGCGAGCCAGTGGCTTTCATGCGGCTCCCGTGCCAATTGCTGATTCGATCGCTGCCGCGTTTGTGTGCGCAGGTGCAGGATTGCCGATTCCTAGCGGGGCGTTGGCCTTTGCCATTCTCGACGGTCCAGCGTCTGGCGCATCTCACGGCAGCAATGCGTCTCACGGCGGCAGTAGGTCTGATGGTGGCAGTAGGTCTGATGGTGGCTATGTTCGTGTGCCGTGGGGTGGCGCCGCCGAGCACCTGATTGCCGTTTCTGCCGACGGTGTTGGCACGGTTGCGGTCACTCCTGAAATCATCGTTGGTAGGGGCCATAACTATGCGGGCGAGCCATGGATTGATGTGTCTTCCGCGGTGTTTGCCTCGCCTAATCGAATCGTAAGTGAGCATGTGACCCCGCAGCCCACACGGGCCACGGCCGCCTTGTTTCGCAGTGCAGCGTTAGCCGGTGCTTTGGATCGCACAGTGGAGTTGAGCATCCAATACGCCAATGAACGTGAGCAGTTCGGCAAGCCGATCGGCAAGTTCCAAATCCTCCAGCACTACCTATCGGAAATGGCGGGCGAATCCGCAGCTACCGGCGCAGCCGTCGACAACGCGGTTGATGTCATCAGTGCCCATAGGGGACTTGAGGAAGCTGTTTTGGCCAGTGCTGCTGCGAAGGCTTATGCCGGTCGTGCGGTAGCTACTGTTACTCGCCTTGCTCACCAACTCCATGGGGCAATTGGTTATACGGATGAGCACCGTCTGCAGTTCTGGACGCGTCGGCTATGGGCATGGCGCGATGAGTTCGGAAGCGAATCGGAATGGGCCGCAGTGTTGGGTCGATCCGTTGCTGCTTCCGGTGGGGCTGCGCTGTGGCCCCGCATCACCTCCTGGCCCCCAGCCCGATAGGACACAGCGCTCGGCCGATTAAACGAAACGTCCGCGCTCATTGCGAATCCCCTCAATGGCCGAGCCAATCCACCGGCATCGAGCTGGTGAACTTATAAGAAGCTTCGGATGTCTTTGGGGAAAGCTCACCGACCGAAACCGATGGAGCAATTGAACCAAAGGGGTATGACAAAAAACAAGGACTATCTACCACCCCAACAATTCGTCGGTCCAAGAAACGGCCAACAGGCAACTACCGGAAGGGTACGTTCAATACTTTCCAGCCCGACGACAAGGCCTCAGCTTGTTGCAGAACCGTCTGTACGGCTACGTCCTGCAGGTCAGGTGGATAGCCATACTTGCGCAGGATCCGTTTCACTAACACCCGCATGCGGGCCCTGGCAGATTCTCGGTGCGCCCAGTCGACGGTCACGTTTTCGCGCAGACTAACCAAGAGTTCGTGGGCGATTACCCGGAGTTGCTCATCGCCCATGGCTTCAACGGCGCTGTTGTTTTCGGCGAGTGCATCGTAGAAGGCAATCTCTTCATCGGAGAGCCCGGTCTCTTCACCGCGGAGACGTGCCGCTCGAATGTCTTTGGCGATCTGGATGAGTTCTTGAATGACTTGGGCAGTGGTAATGGCATTGGCGTGATAGCGGGCGACGGCTTCTTCGAGACGGTCGGAGAACAGTTTGGTTTGCACCACATTGGATTTGCTGCGAGATCGTATTCCGTCATTAATAAGCTTACATAATGCTTCCAACGCCAGGTTCTTGTGATCCATCTGCGCAACTTCAGCCAGAAATTCGTCGGACAGAATGGAAATATCGGGGCTGTTGATTCCCGCGGCTTTGAGAATGTCGATGATCTCGGTGGATACTACGGCCCGGCTCACGATTTGTTGAATGGCTAGATCGCGTTCGTATTGCTTCACTCCCGAACCGGTGGCGCTTTTCTCCAGTGCTGCTCCAATGGCCTGGAAGAATCCAACTTCCTCACGAATCTCCCGAGCTTCATCCGATGCCGAGGCAAGAGCGAACGCTTTCGATAGGGCCAGCACACCGTCGCGGTATCGGCGATGCGCGTTCTTCTTACTCTCTTTCGTGGTCTCCTTGGCGGCAAGCTGTTGCTGAAGATTGAGGATCCACTCAATGGCCCCAGCCATCATGGAAAGGCGGTCACTCGGCCCACCTGCTAACGCCGTTGCGTAATTGAAGCCGTGATACATATCTCTCACTACTTCATACTTCTCCAGCAGCACTGCCACGGCCACGGATTCATCGATCGCCGTGTTTTCGTTGTCGGATTTTGAATACTGCGAGAGTGCCGATTTGAGATTCTGGGCGATGCCGATGTAGTCAACGATAAGGCCCGCCGGTTTATCCTTAAAGACGCGGTTTACTCGGGCAATGGCTTGCATTAACCCGTGGCCACGCATTGGTTTGTCCACATACATTGTGTGCAAGCTCGGGGCATTAAATCCGGTGAGCCACATATCCCGCACGATCACCAACTTGAGCGGGTCTCGGGGATCACGGGCACGTTTCGCCATAAGATCCCTGCGCGATTTGGAACCCACGTGGGGCTGCCAATCTTGCGGGTCGCTGGCCGAGCCGGTCATGACCACTTTGATTGCGCCGCCGTTGTCATCGTCGGAGTGCCATTCGGGCCTCAGCGCCACAATCTCCTTGTAAAGCTTCACGCAAATTCGACGGCTCATACACACAACCATGGCTTTGCCTTCAACAGCGACAACCCGGTCTTCGAAGTGCTGCACCAGATCCTCAGCGACCAACCGAAGGCGTTTATCGCTACCTACCAAGGCTTCAACCGTCGACATTTTCTGTTTGCTTTTCTCGGTGGTTGCCTCGTCTTCGTTTTCGAGCAGCGCTTCCACTTCAGCATCAATCAGCGGCCGTTCATGGTCATCAAGTTCGATGCGTGCCAAGCGGGAGACCGACGTCACACCCGGTCAGTGTTTGGCGAATATATAGACACATTCCCGTGGCTTGGGGTCGACCTGAACGGTCAAATCGTTGCTGGTCGGCGGGTTGAGAATCCGTTGAAAGGTTGAGGTGCTGATCGCCCTTTCAAGCTCCCTTGTACTCAGCCCCCGCTCGGCAACTTTCCGTATGTAGAACTCTCGTGCCTCGCGTCCGTCGACCCGCATAATGATCCGCCAGTTGGACCAACTCAATTCGCTACGCGCCGCGTAGCGAATTCCGTTTTCGGGGAAGGTTAGGTAGAACTGCCGGAAATTCCGAAGATTAGCGACCGAAACGCCCTTGCCAAAGTCGTCACCCAGAGCGCGCGCCAGGTTCTGAATCAGCTGGGTGCCATACTCTGCTCGCTCCAATCCCTGTTGTTCTTCCTCAACTATCCGCTGTCCCACTTCCAATACACTTCCACCACGAGGAGGTTGGGAGCGGATACGCCTTGTGTCGCGCTCGAAGCAGAATCTCACGGATCTCCTCCACAAACGGGATAGCCAAACCTTCAGAGCCCACAGCTCAACCTTCCTTGTTTGACATTTGACCCCTCGACTTCACCTGAGAAAGCTACCTGAACACCGGCCTCGAAGGCGGCCGACGATCGCTAGTCGCTCGCAGTTTTCTCAATCGCTCGTTGGCTTGGTGAGGCTAATTTGGCGATTCCAGAACTTGAGGGTTCCGTCGTCATCAATTTTCTGTTCAGCGTAAAGACCTCGAATCACTGACCTCAGATGCCTCGAGCGTGCCTTTCCCAGCATTTCCCCGTAAACATCCGTGATCCTATCGATCGGTCGAAACGGACCGGCGATAAGAAGATCGAGCAGGTGCTGGCGAAGGTAGGTCTCAGAAAGCCGCCGTGAGGGCCGCCGCCGTGTCTTTTCGGTCCGGCTCTGCTTCTTCAAACAGCGCCAGCACGCCGGTGCGTTCTTGCCTCAGCAAGTTGGCCTCGTAGTCTTCGTTGCTGCAATGGTGAAGCCAATCCTCGTAAGCGTTTGAAGCCTGATCAACAAACTCCCAATGAGCTTCGGCGTTTGAACTGAACAGCATCAAAAGGTATTTGGGCGCATGATTAGGTTGCTGGCGAACCTGTATCGAGGTGTAGCGCTTGCTTGTGGCCGCATGTAAGGCCTCTCCGAATCGAATGGCCAATTCTATTGCTGCGCCAGTGGATTCCCCTCGCCCCTTCTCCCCTTCGAAGAGATCTCGCCATGGCACCGGCCCAAGCGCTCGATCAACCAGTTCGGCGTTCTTAGCCGAGGTGGCACCATCAGTAACGGCGGCACGCGCCATCCGGGCAACCGTCAACAGGCTGAAGTGGTATAGAACATCGATCGGCTGTGATGGCGACGATGACCTCAATACCTTCAGGAGCGATTCGTAACTGATTCCTAGTCCGAAAGGGTCCACAAAGAGAAACACCGCGTGACGTTGGTACCGCTCCAACAGTGCACCGACGAGATCCTCAAATTTGCCCTGCAAAACCTGATCCGCTTCGACCTGAAGCTCTGCGAGAGCGGCCCTCAACTGAGCCACCCTGTTCGCATCGAACTCCACGAAGGCAAGTTTGACGTTCCGCTTAAACATCGCAGCTCGCTGAGCTTGCGATGCAAGCAGCAAAGGCGAGCCAGGGCTTTCATCTTCGTATCGCCCTTGACCCGCGTAACCATCGATGAAGGCCACGTTCCCGGTGACCTTGCCGGCCCTCCCGGCGAAGTACTTAGCGTAGCGGGTGAGAATGCCGTGCTTGAGGACCGCCTGAGAATTTCGCCGTTCAAAAAAATCTTCGTTCGCCGCCACGGAATCCTCTACCCGACTGCACGCATTGGATAGTCATCCCACGTGCGGCCATCGAGTTCGCGGCCGCCTGCCTTTGGCGTGCGGCCGCCCCATTGCTTGAAAAAGAACTTCACGCCTCCGTCTGCACAGTGGTCGCGGAGTTCTCGTCCCCAGTTGATGTCCATCGGGCGAGCCTTTGGACCAGACTCTCCTCCCGCGATCACCCAATCGACGCCATCCAGATTGACTTGACCAAGAGGTCCAAGCAGTGGTTCGGCTGATACGAACCGGACCGCTGCTGGGACGTCGCGGAGATGGTTAATTCGGAAGTTGTACTTCGCACTCTCGACACTCACGCCCATCCAAACATTTGATGGCCACTCAAGCTTCGACGCAACAGACTTGAGTCGCCGTGAGCGCTTGGTCAAAACTTGATAAGTATGCCTAGGAGTGTCTTTCATGACTGTGAAAACGTCTTGAATAAACGAGAGAGGCACATCATCGTGAAAGAGATCGCTCATCGAGTTCACGAAGACTGTTCGAGGTTGCCTCCAGCCATAGGGAACCGACAACGCATCTTCGTGGGTGGTTAACGCAAAACCCGGTCCGCTCGTTCGTTCATCACCGTCATTTTGGTATTTTTCCGCTCCCATCGCCTTCAATCGCTTGGCGAGGGTGAGTGCATAACAGTGGTCGCATCCCGGGGAGGTACGGTCACATCCCGTCGTGGGGTTCCAGGTGGCCTCGGTCCATTCAATCGCCGACTTGTCGCTCATAGACTCTTCCTCCGTTGTGTCGAACATACGTACGACGACACTGTACTTTACGTTGACATTCGTGACAATTATTCAGTATCCACAAACGGCTGCCTGGGCATGCGCGCGGCTAGTTGCACGGCTGCGTGTGACGCACGAAGTTCTTCAGGCCGCTCTCGGAGGCCCATCGGGTGAACTACACGGTCCTCAAAAAGCTACGCAGCGCGTAGCCTTTCTGCTCACTCTTAGAGCTCATAGCCGAGTCCTCCTAGCTTGAGCTTAATGAGCGCATCCAGTTCGGCACCCTTAGCCATCTGTTCGGAGAGTTGCTTGGTGAGGCGGGCCATCTTTTCGGCGAAGGCTTCGTCGTCATCTTCAACAGCTTCGGCACCTACATGGCGGCCAGGAGTGAGTACATAGCCGTGCTCGGCCACTTCGGCTAACTTCACGCTTCGGCAGTAACCGGCAACATCGGCATACGGAACAGCATCGGGTTCGCCGCGCCACGAATGGTAGATGTCGGCAATTCGCTTTACGTCGTCGTCGGTAAGTTCTCTGCGGGTGCGGTCAACCATTTGACCGGTCTTGCGCGCATCGATAAACAGCACTTCTTTGCGGCGGTTACGCCAACCACCACCGGGGTTCTTGTTCCGGGTAAGAAACCATAAGCACGCAGGTATTTGGGTGGAGTAGAACAACTGGCCCGGTAGGGCAACCATGCAATCAACCACATCCGCATCAACCATGGCTTTACGGATCTCACCCTCGCCCGATTGCATAGAAGACATCGAACCGTTGGCCAACACCACACCGGCCGTGCCATTGGGAGCAAGGTGATGGATGATGTGTTGCAACCATCCGTAGTTGGCGTTACCGGCGGGAGGGATTCCATACTTCCAACGGACGTCTTCCTTGATGCGCTCGCCACCCCAATCAGAGATGTTGAACGGTGGAACTCACCTCCACGCTTACCCTCAGCCCCGGCGAACTGGCTTAGGAAGTACTCATAGGCCCGGCCGAGAAGATCCTTTGCTTGGCCCGGCCCTTCGTTGAGGGCAATGTTGGAAACAGATTGATCAGGTCACCCAACATAAGCTTGTTGAGCGCCGGGCGGGCATAGTCCTTCGTCAACACGTTCTTCAGCGAGTCATTCACCTTTTCAATGGCGCGCATAGCATCATCAATAAGTGTGCCTATGTTTGTCTGTTTAGCGTTGGCTTTCAGATGAGACCAGCGGGCTTCTTTCGGAACCCAGAACACATTGTCGGCCAGGTACTCGTCTTTGTCCTCAGCGGCGGCGGGATCATCGGCCATCAACTCGGTATGTTTCGCTTCGAAGGCATCGGAGATGTACTTCAGAAACATCAATCCAAGGGCTACGTGCTTGTAATCGGAAGGCTCCATGTTTCCGCGCAGCTTGTCGGCCGCCTTAAACAGCTCCGCCTCAAATCCCAGATCACGACCATTGGTTTTCGATTCGTTCTGAGCCACTTGCTGCACTTTCTTGGCTGCGCACGCCGCCTAACTCTGCGACGTTAACCGGTCGAAACCATGTCGTGAGGTTCTCAGCGCACCCACCGATTCAACGCACTCGATGAGCGCTTCCCAACGCTGCTACCCAGCGCGTGAAAGACCCCCTGCCTGCTCAGTTCCTTGGGACTCCAATCGCAACCTCTCCCCTGATTTCACCACGTCAAAATGGCGCGATGGCGGTCAAGTATCAGCCAACATGTCACCCACGAAAACAAGCTTTTCTGCACTCGCTATGCAGAAAAACCGAAAAGCGGGCTTAGCGGGCAACCTCGCAACCCGCGCCAAAAACCATGGGATGAAAAGCGCTCAGCTCACGACGAACAGCGACCATAGATTCCAGTCAAGCCACCAACCCAAGCACATTCAGCGTTTATTGACTCGTCCCTGGAGGGCTCGGAAGGACAGGGTGAAGCCTATGGCGAAGACTCCGGCGATGGCGGCGAGGGTTCCAAAGATAGTGGTGGTCCAGCCTTCGGTGATGATGGAACGCAAACCGTCAAGTAGATAGGTAACGGGGTTGACCGAAACGATGTTTTGCAACCAGCTGCTCATGGCCGATTTGGGTACCGCGGTGGTGGTCAAAAACGCGAACGGGAAGAAGATCAGAAACGCCGAATTCACTGCTGCAGGGTTGGCAGTTTTCAGGGCGATGGCGTAACTGAAACCGGTGAAAGCCAAACCCCAAAGTCCACATAACAACGCGAACACGAAAATGCCCGCGATACCGGTGGCAAAGCGCACACCAAAGGCCATGGCGACGGCGATAATGGGAAGTGTCAAGGCAAACGCCAAAACAAAGTCGGCCATCATCAGCCCTAACAGCAAGGTAATTCTGCGGACGGGTGTGGCTAGCAAACGGTCGAAGTAGCCGTTGTTGATGTCGGTAACCAACGCGCCAGCGCGACTCAATCCAGTTACGCCGAAAATGACCGCAGGTGGGAGTTGGAAGGCTTTGTAGTTGGTAACTGCAGTGGCGCCCTGGGTGAGTTTCGCCAACGAGCCAACGTTGACCACATAGAAGAACGCCCCAATGATCAGCGGCGGAAGTACGGCCTCTTTGTCTCTCACCATCGACCGAAGCGACCTACGAGCAACGGTAGCCAAATCGGCAAATAAACCGGCCGGGCGGGCCAACAACACTTCAGTTCCCGCAGCCATGGCTTCCTTGTTGTTGTTGTTGTTGTTGTTGTTGTTGTTGTTGTTGTTGTTGTTGTTGTTGTTGTTGTTGTTGTTGTTGATGCTGCCGTCGGTGTCGCTGTCGCTGACGTTAGAAATGCCTGTTGTATTCATAGTCGGGCTCCGGTGAGTTCGAGGAAGACGTCGTCGAGGGTGGGGCGACGCAGGGTCATGGAGGTCACTGTTAGCCCTGCGGCACCAAGGGCGATAGCCACCGGGCCGATAGAGGCGGATCCGTCGGCGGTAACGATGGTGAGTTCTTGGCCGTGCACATCAACCGGCCCGCAACCCGGAACCGATCCAGCCACAGTTGCCGCAGCTAAAGGATCACCCTGCACGCTTACGATAATCACATCAGAGCCGATTGACCGTTTTAGTTCATCTGGAGTACCTTGCGCCACGATACGGCCATCGTCGATGATTGCTACCTGATCGGCGAGTACATCGGCCTCTTCAAGGTATTGGGTGGTGAGAAAAACCGTCACACCAAAGTCCACATTCAGCCTGCGGACTTCGTCCCAGATACTGGCCCTACTGGCTGGATCAAGACCCGTCGTGGGCTCGTCGAGAAACACGATCGTTGGTTGGTGCACTAAGGCGGTGGCGAGATCAAGTCGGCGGGCCATGCCACCGGAGTAGGTTCCAATTCGCCGATCCAGCGCATCGCCTATATCAATAAGCTCACTTAGTTCCTGGACTCTGCGGAATCGATCCGTTTTATTCATCCCATAAAAGCGACCTTGGAGGTCAAGAATTTCGCGCCCCGTTTGTTTGAGATCGAGCGAGGATGATTGCAGGGCCACGCCTATGCGCAACCGGATTTGATCAGCGTGCGTAGCCAAATCGAATCCCGCAACGGTGGCCGTTCCAGCACTGGGCGTAAGCAAGGTTGAGAGCATCTTGACGGTGGTTGACTTTCCTGCACCGTTCGGGCCTAGAAATCCGTAAATTTGCCCCGAAGGAACGTGGAGATCAACTCCGCGGACGGCTTCTACATCACCAAAGGACCGTTTCAGGCCAACAGTTCGAAGAGTTGCATCTGCCATGTCCCAGTTTTAGTGCAGATCCTTCGCCAAATCCCCGAATTTTTCCTCACCGGTCGTTACTTGCCCAAAGACTCCCGTCCCTGCCCCCAGTCCAGATTCCCGCCCAGCCACACACCTACACTGTCCCGTCCTTCGCTAGAGCTGAGCTCCCGTCCGTGCCTCGTTTAGGCTTCCCGGTCAATTCATCGGAAGACTCCGCTATCCCCGGTCCAGCGACCTCTCCCGTCCGTGCCCTCGTTCAAGCTTTCCCGTCAAGGCTCCCGCCCTGCCACATCCCTGCGCTGCCCGACCTTCGCTAGAGCACAGGGATGCAATGATCTTTCGGTGCCACCCAAGCCAAGACCTCCTCGCGGTCCCCGTCCACCGCAGCCTCCTCGGTCTCGTACTGTCGCGCCGCCAGTTTTCGAGTTGAAACCCAAGACGTTTGGTGAGCTGCTGCAATCGGCCATGCAAATTTGGGCGGCATCGTGGCGGAAGCTGTTTCTACCGGTATTGGTGTTGCTACTGCCGTTTGAACTTGGATCGGCTGGGTTACTGAACGCGCTAGCACCAGATTTGGCGAAGACACTTGATACGTGGTCGAAGGCGTTTGCGAAAGATCCCAACGTCCGTCCGAAATTGGGCCCCACGGAGTACGGCGCAATTCTTGGTTCGTTTGGTATCACGTTGCTTTCTGGCGTTTTGCTGGTAACTCTGGTTTCGCCTCTCGCCGCCAACGCATTTTTGCGACGCTCTACTTCGCGTGCAGAGCTTTTGACGAACATCCGTAAACGTGGCCCGGTGATGTTGCTGAGCTACCTGTTGGGTTTGATTTTTTGCAGCGTGCCATTGGCTGTTGCGATGATTGGTTTGCATTTCGCCAAACTCAACGGAAACACTCAACACTGGGCGCCGACGGTTTTGCTCGCGGCTGCGGTTCTGAGCGTTTGGTTTTTCATACGTACACTTACCGCTAGTTCTGCTGTCGTGTTGGAGCATCTTGACCCGGTTGCTGCACTCTCACGATCACTTCGGCTGGTAGGTGGCCGCACCTGGCGGATACTGGCATCACGGCTTAGCGTGGCCTTTCTCACCTTGATTCCCTCACTCGCACTTTCGGGGATGGCCACAGCCGTGCTTACCGGTGCTGGCGGTAGAAACCCTTCATTTGCCTTTGTATGGCTAGCCATTGGCAGTGCCGTTGCCGGGGCGATCGTGACCCCAATTTCTTCAATCTTTAGCGTGCTGCTTTATCTCGATTTGCGAGTACGCAAAGAGGCCCTCACCACGGATTCACTTGCCTCTACCTTCGATGCTGCCACTGGCGGGCCCTCGGTCCAACCCGACCGCTAGCAAGCGAACAAGTACTGCACTACCCAGCGCAAAGCAAGACGGGAAAAGGACGCAGGAGAAGTTCACCATCGATTAGCCACCTCCGAAGAACCCATCCCTTACTCCGTGACGAAAGTGTTGCGACGGAATGCAACGCCATAGAACACAAACCGTCGCAACACCTCCGTCAGGCTGCTCACTCCAACCGGAAGATGCCACCGTTGAGGGATGTGAGAATCAATTCATCATGCACGCCAGAAGAAATTGACGTGATGTAGCTGAGCTTTACCCCAAGGTCCCGAACCGTCACGGCACCTTTGGAGGACTGTGCGAGCTGGTACACCTTGCCGGTGCAAAGCTCACCAAAATAGAAGTGGCTCACCACATCAGCCTGCTGCTTGGCCAAGGCACCTTCAGCCACAGGTGACCACACCCCTGCGCTTGGGGCCACACCTCCGATAATGGCGCAACGCCCATCGGCATGCGGGAACTCCCAAATCGGATCAGTTACACCCTTTGGTTTCGCCGCGCCTTTATAGGCATGCTTACCTTCACGGGCTTTCCACCCAAAGTTCACGCCGGCCCGATCTACCGGCACCTGGTTGATCTCTTCCCACGACGCCTGACCCACATCGGTGATCCACAGCCGCTGCGAAGCATCGAGTGAAAACCGCCACGGATTCCGCAAACCGTAAGCCCAAATTTCCGGTCGTGCTTTTGTCGTCGCGCCAAGACCGCCAGCTACCCCGCGCGCATAGGGATTGGCCGACGGAATTCCATAGGGCCGTTCCGCGGTCGCTCCACGTGGATCGATACGTAGGATTTTGCCGTAGAGCACATTCAGGTTTTGCGCGTTGTTGTTCACATCGCCCGCGCCGCCTTTCGTTCCTACTCCTCCTCCATCGCCCAACCCAATGAGCAAGAGCCCGTCGGAAGTGAATACGAGGCCGCCGCCGTTGTGATCTTCGTTGGGATGAGGCACTCGAAGCAATACCCTTTGCGATGCAGGATCGGCAACCTTGCCATCGAAACCAAACTCCGCCACTACGATGGTTCCGTTCTTCTCTGTATACGTAGCGAACAGTAACGATTCCGAATATGGCGGGAAGGCCAAACCAATAAGTCCGCGTTCGTTGTTGGTGCTTACCCGAGCCGAGAGATCAAGCACCGCTGAAGTACGCCAGGTCCCATTGGATTCAAGGGCCCGAACTTTGCCACCTTTCTCCACCACATAAAATGCGTCATCACCGGTCGCTACGGGTCTCGTCACCACCCCAATGGGCTCGGCCGCAGTACCTAAGGGGACCAGTTTCGACGGAGGACCAAGTGCGGTTGTGGTAGCCGTCGTCGGCAGCGCCGCCGTTTGCGCAAGCACCGAAGCACCCGAGGAGACCAGCACAGCGCCAACCAGCCAAGCCGATATGCAGAGCACACTTACTATTGAAGGAATTCTCACCCGTGGAACGTACACCACTACCTACACCCGGCGATGTGCCGAGCCACGAATGGCGCGGAGTACGAAAAACCCACCACTCCATGCTCATCCCACCGGCCCAACTTCGAGCCCAACCACGTGGCCACCACATTCCCAACCCCAGCCCAACCACGTGACCACCACATTCGCAACCACGTGGCCACCACATTCCCAACCACAAGCCCAACCTCCGGACTAACCACATTCGCAACCTCAAGCCCAACCTCTTGGCGTACTCAAGCAAACCCGGGCCTTATTGTCCAATATTCGCCAGTCATTCAAACGGGATACTGGCAGACTCGACAGCCCATGCCACCAAGCTCTCCAACGCCCAGCTCCGCTAACACAACCCCCACAGCCAACGAAAATCCCACCAAGGGCCCTGCCGCTGCTGCCACCACCGGCACCACCTCGAGCCCAGCAACCGACGAGAACCACGCTTCTAGTTGGCTCACCGCTGGCGCCTTCACCGAGGGCTGCTTCACGGCGCAGAACCACGGCGCTGAGAACAACGGTGCGCAGAACAACGGTGCGCAGAACGACAGCGCTGAGAACCTTGCCGCTACGAGCCCGTCACTCGAGGCGAAGCGGACACTCACTGCGGAGGGAACGCACCGTGAGGCGTTCACGCGTAGAGACTGGATTCTGCTTGCTGTCCCTGGGTTCATTTGGGGTGCGTCGTTCCTGCAAATTGCTGAATCTCTCGAAGGGTTCACCCCGGCTGCGGTCACGTTTGGGCGCATGCTGTTTGGCTTCCTCACCTTGGCCTTTGTACCGTCGGCCAGGCGAACCAAAATCCCAAGAAGTGCCTGGCCTCAACTGTTAGCGGTGGCCGTCACCTGGCTGGCGTTTCCAATGACGCTATTTCCGATCGCCCAACAACACATCTCCTCCTCACTCGCAGGAATGCTCAACGGTGGAATCCCGATTTTCACGGCAATCTTCGCCACCATCTTGTTGCGGCGCTTGCCAGGTATCAATCAACGTTACGCATTGCTGGGTGGTATCGCCGGATTAGCCATGATCGGGTTGCCATCGATCAACGAGGGAAAGTCGAGCGCATTCGGTGTTTTGCTCGTCCTCATCGCCATTGCCTCCTACGGAATCGCCGTGAACCTCTCCGTACCGCTCACCCAAACCTACGGTGCCATCCCCGTGTTTTGGCGGTGCCAATTGATCGCCGTCGTTCTTACTGCCCCCTTGGGCATCCCCGGAATGTTCAAAAGCGATTTTGGTATGCGCCCATCGTTGTTCCTAGTTTCGCTCGGCATCCTTGGAACCGCCGTGGCCTTCGTGTGCATGGTGACTTTGGCTGCCCGAGTGGGAGCCACAAGAGGATCCATCCTCACCTACGTCGAAGCCGTCATCGCGTTGGCCCTGGGCGTGGTGTTCCGCCACGAAAAGGTCCGCGCTATTGAAGTTGCGGGGTGTTCAGTCATCCTCGGTGCCGCGTGGCTCGCCGGACGCGCCGACACATAAGACTCTCAAGACTTCACGCCCACGTACCCGCGAACTCAAGAACCCACGTTCCCGCGAACTCACGAACTCAAGTACCCACGAACTCAAGAACCTGCGAACTCACGTGAAGGTTGGTTCATTTATGAACGTATGGGAAAAGGCAATGGGCCGTCCGATTCATTCCGCAAAAAACGCTCTCCGTGGTATTGACCAAATCTAATCAGTGGTGAACACTCTCCGTAGTAATTCTTTCTGAGGGGGACACGGCGACCCCTCAGCCAACCAAACAACTTCCTCGCCAGACGTTTGAAAGCACAAAGGAAAATCAAATGAAAGCATCGAAAAAGGGTACGTCGTGGGGCCCAAAGCGCACCGCTCGTTTAGCCGCAGGCTTGGCCATCGTGGCCATAACCGCAGCTGGCATAGGAGCGGCTTCAAGCGGAGCGAGCGCTGCGAACGCCGGGGCCAGGACCTCCGGAACGATAGCCGTAATAGTGGCTCCAACTACCACCGCGGCTCCAACTACCACCGTGGCTCCAAGCAAGACACCCACAGCCACAATCAAGATGTATGCGGTGGGCTGGGGCTGATCACCCCTTACCTAGGAATCACAACCCTAGATACGAATAGTTCCTGAACTGACTGCGAGGAAAGACGGCGGGGAAACTCGTCAGCCTTACACGAGAGTCACAGACTTCACGCAGTGGCGAGATGCTCGCCCACGGCATATCCAATAACCAATCACATCAATCGCATCAATCGCATCAATCACTGCAATCACTGCAAATCACTGCAAATCACTGCAAATCACCGGCAAATCACCGGCAAATCACCGGAAATCCCTACGCACGTGATTTGGGTAAACGCGCACCAGAGGAGGGTCCCGAATAGGGCCCTCCTTGTGCATTCATCCCGTGCGTCGCCAAGCAAACCCGCAACCGACCAGCGAAAAACCTCAAGAAACTTTCCCGGAACGACGATGAGCGCGGCAGGAATATTTGCGATGTTTGGAAGAAAGAACGCCGGTGTCTGGGCTTTCAATGCCCTGCTCCTTCTCGGAGCAGTATTCATCGCGTCCAAGCTGGGCTCCTCAACCACCCCCGTTTTACCCACACCACTAGGTCTGCCTTGGTACTTGATGATCGCCATTGCTGCGGGCGCCGAGCTTTGTTTGTTCTCCGTCCGGTACCGAAACGATGCCCAAACCTTTACCCTCGGTGAGATTAGCTACGCACTAGGGGCAGCGTTCTATCCGCCGAGGCAGTTCCTCGCCGCCACCGCTATCGGCTTAACTCTGGTCTTTCTAGGCCGACGAGCCCCCGCCACCCGGCTTCTTTTCAACGTGGGTGCAACCTCGATAGCCGCAAGCGTGGTGATCGCTACCACTCGGGCGCTTGCTGGTCCGAATGCGCACACCACCAGCCTGCGATTGTGGTTCGGGATCATCCTTGGATCTGCCATTGCCTCCGCCGTTCAAGCCGTGCTTGTGGGAATGGTGCGATCTATCGCCGAAAAGAGATGGGCTGCCCTTACCGAAGCGCCGCGGGTCATTTTCTTCTCCGAGTTGAACAGCATCGCCGTGGCTGCCATGGGTGTGCTGATCGCCATTGTGCTCAGCGTTGCGCCCGGGGTGGCGATCGTCGGCGTCGTACCCCTTGGATTGCTCTATCTTGCCTTTAGCCAGATCGTGCTTGAGCACACCCGAAGAACCAATGTCGAGTTTCTCTACGAAACTGCACAAAGCATTCACAACACGCCCGATATAGAACAGGCACTTACCAGCCTCTTGGAACGTTCACTTACTAGTTTTCAGGCAGACTTTGGTGCGGTATTGCTTCGACGTGCCGACAGCGGCCAGTGGATGAGCTTTTGTGTTGGACAAACTGTTGGCGGCATCACAAAACTTGGCAGCCAACCTCGCTGGATTCCTGAACCGGGAGATGCACTGGTATGTCACAGGAACGACGCAAACCATAAAGAGCTTCAGCTGTTGGACCAGCTCGTCGCCAATCATGCATTAATATACACACTTACGGTTAATAGTGAGGTAAGTGGTCTGCTCATCGTGGCTGATCAAGGTGAGAGTGAATCTCCCTTTACCGAAGACAATCGTCGGCTCTTCGAATTGCTTGGCAAGCAGGTAGCAATCGGCGTCGAAAACAGTCAGCTAGAGCGTTCACTCGGCGTTCTCGGTCGACTCGAGGAGAAACTACGTCACCAAGCCAACCATGATGCGCTTACCGGTCTCGCTAATCGTGCCATGCTCAATGAGGTACTCAAACAGGCAACGGGAAAAAACCGCGCCGTGTTGTTGATCGATCTCGACGATTTCAAAATCATCAACGACAGTCTCGGTCACAAAGCAGGTGATGATGTCCTAGTAGAAGTGGCAAACCGGCTTCGCCTAGCTGTGCGCGAAGGTGATTTGGTTGCCCGCCTGGGGGGTGACGAATTCGCC
This sequence comes from Betaproteobacteria bacterium, assembly GCA_031361565.1. GTDB lineage: Bacteria > Pseudomonadota > Gammaproteobacteria > Burkholderiales > Burkholderiaceae_E > JAPOKJ01. Next base: position 62,333 of record JANLRI010000058.1, read on the forward strand.
ATAGTGCTGAGTTCTGATGCGTCTAGTCAACGGGCATTAGCGGTCGCTGAACGCGTCTCGATCAACATGGCTCCTTCGATGGAAATCAGTAGTCGACTGGTGCACATCCATGCCAGCGTTGGTGTAGCTGCGGCTGCGGCCGGTGTGCCGATGGAAGAGTTGCTTCGCAGTGCCGATGTGGCCATGTACCAGTCGAAAAATGCGGGCAAGGGCCAGCACAAATTGTTTGAGCCAGGCATGGATGATTCGGCCCGAGAACGACTGCAAATTATTACTGGGCTTGAACGTGCCGTTGCCCGAAACGAACTGGTAATTGAGTACCAACCGATCATGATTTTGCGGTCCCACACAACGGTTGGCGTTGAAGCCCTTATCCGGTGGAACCATCCCGAACTCGGCCGACTCGGACCGGATCGTTTCGTTCCTTTCGCTGAGGAGAGCGGCGCCATCGTGTCGATTGGCTCGTGGACCCTAGAGCAAGCCTGTAACGACATTTCCCCGATGACCAACACGCGTGGCGAACCTTTGGAGTTGCACGTGAATGTTTCTCCTCAACAAATTGCTGCTGTTGACTTCGTCGATGCGGTGATGGCCATTTTGGTTCGTTCCAGCATGGACCCGAGACGACTTGTGCTCGAAATAACCGAAAGAACTGCGCTCGCCGATTCCAATTCGGTCATCGCCAACGTTCATGCCTTACGTGCACATGGCATTCAGTTAGCACTCGACGATTTCGGCACGGGGTATTCCTCGCTCGCGGCAGCCCACAGCTTTCCTCTCGATATCATCAAGATCGACCAACTTTTCGTGAAGGCCATCAACGCACAATCCGATGCCACACTGGTTCGCGCCATCATCGCCATGGCCTATTCACTGGAGCTTGCACCCGTTGCAGAAGGCATCGAAACGAAGGAGCAGCTAGAAAAACTGGTTGAACTCGGGTGCGTCTTTGGCCAAGGGTACTTTTTCTCTCAGGCCCTCCCGCTTGCAACCCTCAAAACCTGGCAACTCGAATCGGTTGAAACTGTCTCACCTTTGGGATGAAATCCGCCCAGTACGCAACGATTGCGCCCAAAGGTGAAACGGGCATCTACTTAGAGTTCGACAACCGCCGAAGTAGCCTGCTCCAATGATCACACCCGCCACAACACTTGACCCCATGCAGGCGTACAAACTGCATCCCAAAGTGGCGTTGCGGCCAGAACCATTTGGCGCCTTGGCGTATCACTATGGCAACCGCAAACTGGTCTTTCTCAAATCACCGCGCATGGTCGCTCTAGTTCGCGACCTCGGCAGCTACTCAACCCTCGACGATGCCCTCACCGCAGCCGGCCTGACCGAACGATCCCGCCCCAAATACCTCGCCGCCCTTGAATCGCTCGCCCAATCCGACATGCTCGTCCCCGTGCCCACCTCGATGGGATGAATTCCTTCTGGACGGGCCGGTTTTGTGACCAACGATTTCAGAACAAAGGACCCTCAGATGAATTGACTGGGCGCGTGTAGCTTTGGAGCATGGCTGCATTGGTTGAACAACTCAAGAGTGGGCTCGATGCCCCAATTTGTCTTACGTGGGAGCTCACCTACGCGTGCAACTTGGCGTGCATCCACTGCCTTTCTAGTTCGGGCCGACGTGACCCGGGCGAGTTGAGCACGGCTGAGGCCAAAGTAGTTGTGGATGAACTAGCGAAACTTCAGGTGTTTTACGTCAATATCGGTGGCGGGGAACCCACGATTAGGCCCGATTTTTTCGAAATCATCGACTACTGCGTTGCTAGTGGCGTAGGCGTGAAGTTCTCCACCAACGGTTCGCGTATCGATCAAGCGGCAGCGCAAAGACTCGCCGGTTCAGACTATGTGGACATACAAATTTCGCTCGATGGTGCCAACCGTGAAACCAATGATGCCGTCCGCGGTGATGGTTCATGGGACATGGCCATTCGTGCGATGGATAATCTCAAGGCTGCAAACTTTGGGCAGTTCAAAATCAGCGTCGTGATGACCCGGCACAACGTTTCACAGCTGGATGATTTCGAGGCCCTTGCCGCAACATACGGAGCCGAATTAAGGCTCACACGTTTGCGCCCAGCCGGTCGTGGCGCCGACACATGGGATCAGCTTCACCCCACCAACGCACAGCAACGCGAACTGTATAACTGGATCATTACCCGGCCAAACGTCCTCACCGGCGACTCGTTTTTTCATCTGTCGGCCCTTGGCGAATCACTCCCCGGTTTGAACCTTTGCGGTGCCGGACGTATTGTGTGTTTGATCGATCCCGTCGGCGAAGTGTACGCATGCCCCTTTGTCATTCACGATGAGTTCCGTGCTGGCTCGGTGCGTGATGATGGTGGTTTCGCAAAGGTATGGAAGCAGAGCGACTTGTTCCTTTCGCTTCGTGAACCCTCCTCCCCCGGTGCGTGCGGATCTTGCGGTTCCTATGATGCCTGCCAGGGTGGATGCATGGCCGCCAAATTCTTTACCGGCCTACCGCTCGACGGCCCCGATCCTGAGTGTGTATGGGGAAATGCCGATGAGGAACTTGCTCGTATTGCTGCGGCCGCAGAGATCAAACCTGTCCCTTCACCTGATCATTCCAAGCCGGTCAAGATCACGCTGGGCCGCAAACCCATATCGGTGTAGTTCTCCTTTTCTTTTTGCCATGCATCAGGTGCCGCCGGGCCGAGTTGTTCATTCGCACCCGGTGGATTCTGCTTGGATAAACAATCAGTCGGTCCGATCTATTACTAAGTGAACGAATCAAATGATTAACGAAGAATTTCCTGTCGACGACGAGGCTAAAGTCCCAACGAGCACCGCCGAAGAAGTGGTGCTCACCGAGGCGCAACGTCGTCGCAAACGCACCATTGGGTATCTCAAATTGTGGGGCATTGAAACAGATCTAAGCACGCTTAGTATTCCCCTCGAAGCCACTTCAATTATGGCCACAACAGCAGAGATAGTGGGCAAGGCCAAAGTGTTTTGCTTGCTTTCGCTCAAAGGCCAGGGGCTCACGTTACGTGAAGTGTTTGCCTTTGCTGATGCATACGAAGTTTGGGAACACGTGAGTGTGGCCGAGAACAATTACATCCTCGATGAGGCCTCAACCGAATCAACTGACGTGCAGTTTGCGTGGCGCTATGAAGCACTCAACGCATTGCTCTGGGCCCTGGGACACATGAAGCATTTGGGCTTCCCAGCCGATGCCTCCGATCCAGCCAAGGCCGTGGAGCGTTGCGTGCAACTGGTTCTTCAGCCAGACAGCCAAAACGCAGCGGCCCGAAAAGCAAGACTCGCTGGCGCCTCAGACAACAATAAGCACGAGCCAGAAATTCGTGGCCGCCAGGATGGGACTGCAAGCACCCCGTCGGATCGATCCGTCGGGGAAGCACGAGCCGCGAAAGAAATCCTTGATGCTGCCGATGTGGCTTTCGCCCTAAACGCTATTGCCCTGAGTGTGCCCGTCGGCCAACCTGCACCGGCTGACCTCCACCGCAGCGTGGTCTACGAACGCTCCCTCGCCTTCCGCTGGCTACTCAACCCGGCCCAGTAACTTTCCGCTCACTATGAGAAAGAAGTATTTCCTGTTCAGTTTGAGTGGTGAAATTCCGAAGTCTCTACAGAACATCCACATTGACGTGACCCTGGATATCGGAAATAAACGAGCGGGCCGTTTCGGATTTGGGTGAAACATCGGGCAGGATGCTGGGGTGAAGTTGCTGCAACCCCTACCGCTCGGCCGTCCTACCCATTTCCGTGGCGAAGGTGAACTAGCGATTAATCCGGGGGCTTCTTCACTGGCGCAATCCTCAGTTTCGTCCTCGCCCCACCTTGAGGCGCCACAGTTCCTCGCTCCATCGTTTACGCCAAGTGCGGCGCCCAGCCGGGTGATGTTTGGCCCGCATGAAACCAACCTTGGTCGCCATCGCGATTTCACCGACCGTCACGTGGCCTATTACGCCCGCAGAGCCCTGGGCGGTACCGGAATCATCGTGACCGAAGAGGCTTCGGTGCACCCCAGCGACTGGCCCTACGAACGCGCGCCCCTCTGCAACTCCACCGAAGCTACGACATCCGGCAAATCCAACACAGCCAGCTCATCCAACACAGCCACCACAACCACCACAACCACTACAACCGCTACAACCGCTACAACCGCTACAGCCAACATTCCTACCGTCCCCAATTGGCGTTCTATTGGCGATGCAGTTCGTGCCACCGGAACCGGCTGTGTGGTGCTTGCCGGGCTTGGCCATTCTGGTGGGCAGGGTACGAGTCATTGGAGTCAGCGGGAATTGTGGGCCCCGTCGGCAGTGCCTGAGGTGGCTTCGCGTGAAGTTCCCAAAATCATGGAACAGGCCGATATCAACGCAGTAATCCAAGGCTTCGCCGCAGCAGCAAAACACGCCCGGCTTCAAGGGCTCCACGGTGTAGAAATCAACGCCGGACAGAATTCGTTAATCCGCCAGTTTCTCAGTGGACTTACTAATATGCGAAGCGACGAATACGGTACAGATCGCACCCGTTTCGCCCGTGAGGTCCTCACCGCTGTTCGCCAAGCCGTAGATGAGCAAGACCCAAACGCCCCAACCAGCCCAACCAGCCCAACCAGCCCAACCAGCCCAACCAGCCCAACCAGCCCAACCAGCCCAACCAGCATTGTGGCGTTGCGTTTGTGTGTCGACGAGATGGCCCCATGGGCGGGCCTTGTCCCCGAAGCCGGTGCCGCTATCGCCGTGGAGTTGGCCCCCTACGTTGATCTGATTACGGTGGTCCGCGGTTCGATTTACACTACCTGGGCCACCCAACCCGATGGCCATATCGAGCCAGGATTCGGCATCGATCTAGCCCGTAAGGTGCGGACGGAGTTGCGCGCAGCGGGCTTTCAAATTCCCGTCTTTGCTCAAGGCTCGATTGTCCATTGGGGCCAAGCGGAATGGGCGCTTGATTCCGAGGCCAGCGATGGCGTGGAAATGACCCGGGCACAATTAGCTGATGCCGAGTTGGTCAGCAAGCTTCGCCATGATCAATCTGCACGCATACGACCTTGTCTACTATGCAATCAAACCTGCAAGGTTCGCGATAATCGTTCGCCGATTGTCACCTGTGTGGTCGATCCTTTCACCGGCCATGAAACCGAAGACCAACCAGTTCCTGCTTCCCTTCAACCGAGCAATCAACGTGTGCTTACTATCATCGGCGGTGGCGTTGCTGGCATGGAAGCGGCCCGTGTCGGTGCGTTGCGCGGATTTGCGGTCACCGTGATTGAATCATCGCCCGCACTTGGCGGAATCGTTGTTGCTGCGGCTCGTGGTTCTGGGCGAGCGCGGCTTCACACCATCGTGGATTGGCTCATCAGCGAACTGGTCGTGTTAGGCGTAACCGTGCGGTGCAACGAAACCGTCAGCAACCGTCGGCTTGCGGAGTTACGGGCCGCTGGTGAGGTCATTGTGGCCACCGGCGCAACCAGGGGCAACTTGCCGTTCACCACAGAGCCCAATGCCAACATCCACCACGCCGCCGATCTCCTTGGCAACCCTTCGTTAGTTGAGAAAATCTCTATGGGCCCCGTCGTCATCTGGGACCCGATTGGCGGTCCAATCGCAATTTCCATCGCCGAGCTTCTCGCCAACGACGACAGCCAGGACAACGCAGGAACAGCAGGAACAGCAGGAACAGCAGGAAATGCAGGAAATGCTCCTAGCTTCATGCATAGGGTCACGCTGGTAACCCCCGATCTGCTTGTCGGTGAAAAGCTGGCCCTCACCGGCGATCTCGCCCCTTCCCAACCCCGTCTGCACGGCGGTGGTGTCAACCTCATCAAACGATCCCTTGTGCGCAACGTTTCGGCCACCGAAGTTCTGGTGGAGGATCGTTTCAGCGGCGTACAAACCACCATTGCTTGCAAAACCTTCATCGCCTGCGGCCACCGCCTCCCCAACACCCTCCTAGACCCCAGCGAGATGTACCTCCAAGCCGGCGACCGCGTAGCCCCTCGAACCATCCACGAAGCCATCCTCGAAGGCCGCCGATCCGCCCAAAAACTGTAAGTTCAGACCGCGAGGTTCAAATAACCCTCGGAAAAAACGATGGAACTCCCAAGCACCTGCCTCAGATACCAAAGCCCGTTACAACAGGGGTTCATCGAAGATCAGGCAGAACATCGATGCGTGGCCGCTGATTCCTGGGCCGATTGAAACCGGGTTGCTCGGCAGAACAAAGGTCTCCGGGAAATCTCGTCACGACATTCTTGCGTTCCGGTGCACCGTTTGCGGTCAACTCGAACTGGTAGTGCCGGTCTAGACCACGGGCTACGGCTACCGAGCCGCAAAACCAACGATTACCTCCACTCGATGCCAGGTGCGAGACTGGAAGACGTGGGGAAGTATCGCTATTTGTTTCAGCCGTTGCAGCTAGGGCCAATTACCGTCCGGAATCGGGTGGTGTTTAGTGCGCACCTCACCAACTACGCCGAGGACGGTTTGCCCACCGAGCAACACGCTGCGTATTACGAGGCCCGGGCTCGCGGAGGTGCGGGGCTGATTATTACCGAGGAACACTCCACTCATCCCACCGATTGGCCATACGAGAAATTGATTCACGGCTTTCATCGCCACGTGATCCCCGGTTACAAGCGTATTACCGAAGCCGTCCACCGTCACGGCACACCGATTTTCGCCCAGATCAATCACAATGGCGGACAGGCCAGCTCAATGTATTCGCGCTTACCGGTTTGGGCACCTTCGCCGGTTGCTGATCCACTGTTTCGCGAAGTTCCTAAAGCCGTGAACGTCCGCGAAATTGCTGAGATTGTGGCCGGTTACGCAGTCGTGGCCGGGCACTGTGCCGAAGGTGGATTCGATGGCGTGGAACTGCAGTGTTCCCACTCCTCAATTGTTCGCGGATTCCTCAGCGGCGCAACCAATACGCGCACAGATCATTACGGCGGCTCGCTAGAAAACCGTGCACGTTTGCTAACCGAAATTATCGATGTGGTTCGCGAAGCCATCGGCCCCACCCGCGCTCTGGGCGTTCGGCTCTGCGGCGACGAATTGATCGAAGGCGGCACCACCATTGACGAAGCGGTGGCCATCTCACGCATTGTTGAAGCTACCGGCAAGGTCGATTACATCAACACCTCGATCGGCGTAGCCACAGCCACGTTGTTCATGATCGAAGCCTCGATGCATATTCCGCCGGGATACGCATTGTTCATTCCCAATGCCATTCGCCGTGCGGTCGATATTCCCGTCGTAGGAGTGGGCCGATTCAAGGATCCCATCCAAGCAGAACGGGCCTTGGCCGACGGGCACTGTGATCTTGTTGGCGCTGTGCGCGCACAAATTGCTGATCCCGATTTTGTGCGCAAAGCCCAGGCAGGTGAGCATGATGATACGAGGTTGTGCTTAAGCTGCAACCAAGAATGCGTTGGGCGGATGGGTCTCAACCGTTGGCTTGGCTGCATTGAAAACCCCGCTACCGGCCGCGAAGCATTGCTAAGTGCACAGCGTGCTGTTTCAGAAAGTGCCATCGCACTAGTGAACGCATCCGTTGCTTCCGGCGAAAACTCTAGCGACGATCCGCCTCTCGATTCCGTGATCACACCAGTCGCAAACCAGGGCAGGGCTGGCATCCGCGGTCGGTTGCAAAGTTCCTTATCTGGACTTCGAAAGGAGGGCGAAACGGCTCAAGAAGTCGCTCTCGTGACAAAGCCAGTAAAACCAGTCCGGCGCAAACACGTCATGGTTGTCGGTGCTGGTCCTGCTGGTTTGCAGGCCGCCATTTCCGCCGCATCGCATGGACACGAGGTCACGGTTTACGAACGTGAACTCGTTGCTGGTGGTCAGGTTCGCTGGGCGGCAACCGTTCCCAATCGTGCCGAGTTTGGTGACCTTATTCGCAATCAACTCAACGAAGCAGCCCGGGCCAACATCAAAATTGTGTACGGTCACCAAATTGATTCTGCCTTCGTCGGCACCGACAATCCCGATGCCGTAATCATCGCTACCGGAGCTGTTCCTGCCCGACCGTATTGGGCGCCCGGCGACGCTAGCAACATTGTCGACGTGATGGCCGTTCTCACCGGCGAGGCCACTCCACCGGCTGGGGCCAAGGTAGTGATCGTAGACGAGTTGGGCTTCCACCAAGCCACATCGATTGCCGAGGTTCTGGCCGATCGCGGCTGCAACGTAGAGATTCTCACACCCGGCATGGTGGTGGGCCAGGATCTGGGCATCACACTCGACATGGAAAACTTCTGCATCCGCGCCGCCGCAAAAAGGATCGTCTTGACCCCTGATTCGGTGGTGATGGGCTGGACCGCAAACCCACTTGGTTCCGGCACAGATGCCTCGAGGTCAGATGGTTCGGGGTTAGATAGTTCGGGCACAGATAGTTCGAGCACAGATCGTTCGGGCTTAGATGGTTCGGGCTTAGATGGTTCGGGGTTAGATGGTTCGGGCACAGATGGTTCGGGGTTAGATGGTTCGGGGTTAGATGGTTCGGGGTTAGATGGTTCGGGCACAGACGGCAAGGACACACATAGTTCTGATGCAGCTGGTTCGGGTGTACTGAGCGTTCTCCATCACGTCTCCGGTTCGATGAACGAACTCGCCGCCGACTGGGTTGTTCTCGCCGTCCCTGGTTCACCCGCCGACGCCCTCTATCGCGAACTGCAAAGCGCAGGCGTAAACGTCCACCGAATCGGCGATTCCCTCACTCCTCGGCGTGCTCACTCGGCCGTAATCGACGGCGATCGAATCGGCTCATTACTATGAGCACGCCAAGGCAGACGCAATCGACTGGAACATTATTCAGAGGCCCTTCTTGTGCGACCCAAGCCTCAATCAGCATGCCATATGTGAACATAGGTAGTACTGCGCGTTGGTTTAACTCAACTAAAGCCCAGGATGTTTCGTGAGCGGCGAAATGCTTGCCATCAGTATCGTCCGTCAAGGGGTGCTTCCTGCAGGAACGCAGGAAGTTGTGGCCGAAGCCGGTGGAGCAGTCGTATTGGTTGGCTCCGGCCTTGCGCAACTCGACCTCGGTGCTGAACTACCCCAAGCCACCCGCCTCACCTGCGTCTCCACCGAAGCCACCGATCCGGGCCAGATCGCTCGCATCCTTCACCAACTCCTGGCCGACGAAACCGCCAACACGCTGATTTTCCCTTCCTCGCCCGATGGCCGCGACGTGGCTCCGAGGCTTGCCCATGCGCTTGGTTGGCCCCTCTTCGCCGGGGCTGTGCGCGTGCTATCCGGCTCAGTTAGCGTCACCAAAACTGCTGGCCGACTCTTCGAAGAAATCCACTCTTCCGGGCCGTTCGTCGCTACCTTCATTCCCGGTTCCCGTGGGCTTAGTTCCGCTGATGGTGTTAGCTACGCCTCAGTAGCCGAGCCCACGAACCAACAACGAGTCGACGTGTCCATAGGTACGCTTACTAGTTCGCAAGTGGTGCAGACCACGGAGATCTATCCTCCTGATCCTGCAACTATGGATCTCACCGAAGCGGTCCGAATCGTCGGTGGAGGGCAGGGACTTCGGTCTAAAGAACGCTTCGACCAATTGGGTACGATAGGCGCGGCGATCGGTGCATCCCTCGGCGGCACACGAGTGGCCTCCGATGCGGGCTGGATCCCTTTCGAACGCCAGATCGGCACAACGGGAATTCACGTCCACCCCGAACTGTACCTAGCCTTCGCCATATCCGGAGCCACCCAACACACCTCGGGTCTTGGTGATCCCACCCATGTAATAAGCGTAAATACCGATCCCAGCTGCCCCATGATGGCAATGGCTGATCTTGCCATAGTTTCCGATGCCAACGCGGTAATCGACGCTCTCACCGCCCGTCTAGCCAAGCCTGAGTAGTCAGATTCGCAGTTGCCGATTCACCCCATGAGCTTGGAGAAATCCATGGTTGACCATGAATGGGGAACCAATTGCGCCAACACCGAAGAGGCGGTGCTTGGGTTGTTTTTGGCATACCAACGACCCATCTCCTCACCCAGGTAGCGGCTGGCCATTTCGTAATCGTCACGTTGTTCGCTGATCAACGTGACCGGACCTACTACGCACACATACTTATACGGTGGCGTTTCGGTTTGCACAGTCATCGTCGCACGGCCCGCAGCACGCAACAGTTCCGCCTTGAGCGAATCTCCACTCATACCAATCTCGACAATCCCATCAACGAACCGATACCAAATGGGTAGAGCGAGGGGCCCACGCCCAGGGCGTTCAATCGCCAAAACTCCCACATGCACATCGGCGAGAAACGCTTCTCGTTCTTCAACCGACATCGAACCTTGCGCCATACTGCTCTCCTTTGTGTTTGAACGCGCGTGAGTTCGCGCGCGCTCTTGATTGAGTTTTTCTCTGCACGTGTTGGTGGACTTTGACGTCAACCATCGCCACCGAAAAAGTTCAGCATCACTTCTTACTCGTTATGCGCAGTCACGATCCATGTGGCGCTGTCAACCACGGCGCCGCGATCGGTCCACTGGGATTCGAGAACGCGCTTGGCTGCTTCGCGGGCTTTGCCTATCATGTCGGCGCTGGCGCCTTGGAGAAGTCGGGCGGCACCACCGATGCGAAGGCTGCCTTCAAGAGCCACATCAAATTCGGTCGTTCCGAAAAGCTGCATCGGGGCAACGTGTCCGGCGATTTCGATACGCGACCAACCTGACCCATCAAGAACCGAACGTACCCGATCCGGGTCGGCAAAAGCCAAAGGCCCCGGCGCAAAAGGATCAGGAGCAGACGAACTTGGGAAGAGTTCGCCAAGCTCCCGCCCAAGATCACTGAACATCCGATTTTTGCGCGCTTCCTGCCAACAGACAAATGCTAAGCGCCCATCCGGTTTCGTAAGTGCACGAAGATTTGTAAAGGCCACCAACGGATCAGCGAAGAACATCACACCAAAACGCGAGAAGACCCCATCAACTTGCCCACCCACATCTTCGACCGTGGCCACTTGCGCATCGCCAAGCCTCGCTGAGCCATGGTGCACGCCGGCCTGCAATAAGCGTTGGGTGGCCAGTTGCGTCATCGGAACACTGATGTCAAGACCAACCACGCGACCCGTTACACCCACCGCTGCGCCAAGTTCCAGCGTTGTCGCCCCGCATCCGCATCCCACGTCGAGAATCGTTTCACCCGGCTTCACATCGAGAGCGGCCACTGCAGCAGTTCCCACCACCGAAAGCTGGCGATCCATTTGGTCCTGATACGCCACCCAAGCCTGCCCGCCAACTTCCGACCAAAACTCCGACTGCCCTTCGTTCCCTACAGCTACAGCCATGTCGTTCGTCCTCGGTATTTTGGTAGCAATCTCAACATGCCAGGTTACGACATCAACCGCAATAAGCTCAACCCGGCAGCCCTCTGCAAGAATGCAACGCTCAGTACTCATCCAGCCTTAGCGAATTTTCGCCGCTGGGCCTAAACACTGCTCATTACCTGTGAAGGTCGTCAATTCTTCTACCAATGGGAGATATATGAACGAAGGCGTGAAGTTTTTGTATCTGTACTGGCAAGCGTGCCTATTGGGTACTGGAAATTTCGTGAAATGAAGAAGAACGAGAAATGGCTAGCCGAGAAACGACCATCGAAAGATGGGACGGTCGAGTCAGGGAACGACGAATCCTCGTAGTATCAGCAACACCCTCAATGCGCGATGGCGCGGCACGGCGAACTACCGTGGGGATTGGTTATGAACGCATTCTCCGACAACAATCCCGACTCTCAGACTTCAACTGATCCTGTAGCGAACTTCGATGTAATCGTCGTCGGGGCGGGGCCTGCGGGCGCGGCGGCGGCACTCACGTTAGCTAAGAAGGGACGCAACGTTTGCTTGGTTGAGCGCGGACCGTTCGCTGGATCCAAAAACATGTATGGCGGGGTTATCTATGGACGCATACTTGATGAACTCGTGCCCAATTGGTGGGATGAGATTCCGGTACAGCGTTGGATCACTCGTCGCGGCACCATGTTGCTCACGGATCACCAGAGCCTATGCATCGACTATCGCACTACCACTTGGGGCAAGCCGCCTTACAACGGGTTCACCTCATTCCGTCCAGATTTCGATAAATGGTTTGCCGATAAAGCCGTCGCCGCCGGGGCCACGCTGATCACCTCAACCACCGCCACCGGACTAACCCGAAATCCGCGGGGCGTTGTCAACGGCATCACTACCGATCGAGGCGGCACACTCCAAGCAAAGGTCGTCATCGCGTGCGACGGGGTCAACTCATTCCTCGCTAAAGAAGCCGGGCTGTATCCGCACACCGGCAAAGAGCATTTCACTCTCGGCGTTAAGGAAGTACTGGCCCTCCCTCGCGAGGAAATCGAATCACGTTTCGGAGTTCGGGGCGATGAGGGTGCGGATTTTGAAATCGTCGGCGGCACCCGTGGTATCGCTGGCGGCGCATTCGTGTATACCAATCGCGACACCATCTCCATCGGCGCCGTGCTTTCGCTCGACGCCCTTTCCAAAGCCAAGATCCGTCCAGAAGAAATCATCGCAGGAATCAAAGATCACCCCTCTATTGCACCCCTCGTTGAAGGTGGCGAAGTGAAGGAGTATGCGGCGCATCTGATTCCCGAAGGCGGGTATGACATGATGCCGACGTTGTACTCCGATGGCCTGCTTATCTCCGGAGACGCGGCCGCCATGTGTTTAGCGGCAGGACTGTGGCTAGAGGGCGTGAACTACGCGATGGGCTCCGGCATGGCCGCGGCAGAAACCGCCCACGAATCCATTGCTCTCGGCGATCAATCTGCACAAGCTCTGCGCGCCTATCAAACTCGCCTTGAGAACAGTTGGGTGTTGCAAGACCACAAAAAGGTCCGCAAAGCCGCACATTTCCTCCTCAGCGACCGAATGCAGAATCGCTACCCGGCTTTAGCATGTGAACTTATGGAACAGCTCTACACCGTTGAGAACCCCAAACGTAAACGCGGTGCCGCAACCATCGCGCGCCCCTTCCGCAAAAAGTACGGCATCTCCTTCCGCGACCTAGCCAAAGACGTCCGCGACTCCGCATCCATCTTCGGCTAAACAACTTCGCTGCACCCTTTTGCTGCACCCTCTGCTGCACCCAGGTTTCCCAGGCCGAACCGCAACGTGCCATCCAAGCGACCACACTCCAATCGAGACCTGCACCCACCGCTTGTTCTAGGGCGTAAGAGCCGAGAGAATGGAAACGCCCGCTCGTGAAGAGCGGGCGTCTCTGAAAAAGCAAGGCCCGAAGCCTCGTTCAAAACCATCCTCTAAGCGGCAGCCAAGCGCTCGTCCATCGTCCGCAAACGACGGGACATGTTCTGCAAAAGTACCTTGGCCAGGCCGGGGATTTGCTCAATGGCAAGATCGAAGCTGCGTGGTCCGAGAACTGCAAGTTTTACGTCGGTAACGGCTACAACAGAAGCGGTGCGAACGCCTTTATCGATCATGGCCATCTCGCCGAAAACCACACCAGGGCCGGCAGTTTCGAGCAGCGCACCGTCACGCTGAATGGCTACGGAACCCTCGAGAACGACACAAGCTTCGTACCCGACGCTGCCCTGATTGATGATGGTGCGCCCAGCGGGAATCCGAACTTCGTCGAGGTGGCGGTTCAAAGCGGAAAGTTGACGCTTGTTGAGACCAGCGAACAGTGAGCTGGCGGCGAGGAGATCGACCTTGGATGAAGAAAATGTTGTTGATGCCATCTTGAACTCCCAGAGAAAACGTGAACTGCCAGTGGTGGCTTGGTCCGCCTTCCATTGTGTAGGTTCATTCGCTATTTGTGTGCCAAACGTGACGACTGCCCCAGGTGACCATTGCCGCAGGTGACAGGCGCCATGACCCAATAAAACGCAATGTTTCCAGCCGATCGACTAAACGTTTCGGCCCACGCTTAATGACACCCAATCCCGGCGAACCACGATCACAACGTGAATCACGCAGTACCTACTTTTGGGGCCCCAGGTCTCAAGGTCGCGAGACCCGCACGCCGCAAAGCCACAGAAGCTAAGCGAGGCTCGCCAGAAACGTGTGCACAGATAGAGGCGAGATCAGCAAGCTTCTGGGGCTCCAAGTCTCTAGGTCCGGAGACCCACAATCGCAAGCAGCGAAGCTAAGCGAAGCTTGCATCCAGAAACGTGTGCACGCGGGAGAGGGCGAGATCAGCAAGGGCTTTGTCACCTTGCGGACGCTGATCGCAGTTGAACCCGTGATGTCCTTCGTACACATAGATTTCTGCTGTGGGCCATGAGGTACGCATTTTGTCGATATCGGTGGCCGGGATCGAAGCATCCTGATCACCGAAATGCATCTGTAACGGCATGGTCAAGGGCTGGTCGACGAAATTGACCGAGCCCGTGCCGTAGTAACAAATTGCTGCATCCATCGCCGTTGAGCCCGACACTGAAACGGCCGCGGTGACCACTCCGCCCCAGCAGTACCCAACGCAAGCAACCTTAGGAGCCTCGACCCCAGCGGCAGCCAAACGTTCACGAGCCACGCCAGCGGTATCCAATACGTCGGCCACGGCACGCTTCAAATCGGTTTTGCTACGGGCCAGTTCTACGCCACGCTTCATATCGTCACCGGTGTAACCCAACGCAACATCACGCTCGATCCGGTCAAACAGTGCCGGAGCGATGGCGAGGTAACCATCGGCGGCGTATCCATCACAAACCTGCTCGATGTGGGAGTTCACGCCAAAGATCTCCTGCACCACAATCATGGCGCCTTTAGGTATACCGGTGGGTTCCGCCACATACCCACGAAAGCTAAATCCGTCATTGGCCACGATTTCGATGTTTGCACCCATCAGCTCAACCTAGCGGTGCTACCGACCCAAAAGCCACACAGCCACAGCCACAGACACAGCCACAACCAACCAACCAACCAACCAACCAAACCTCGGCACCCATACCTCGGCAACACAGCGATCCCTACAATCATGCAGGGTTCGACGTACCTGGGCCGGGGCTCTAAGTTGGAGACATGCCGGTATCCACGTTTCTGCATCAGCGAGCGCAAACACCGTTGAGCTTCGACGATCGCATGGAAACGGTCGATTTTCGTGTTTCGCACACCGCGCACATCACCGTCGACGCTGAGGTTTGCAAAAGCTGCACCACCCAAGCCTGCGTGTGGGCGTGCCCCGCGAAACTGTTCGTGACCACCAATGATGGCGGCATCTTGTTCAACTATGAGCAGTGTTTCGAATGCGGCACCTGCTACATGGTTTGCAATGAAGCGGGTGCGATCACCTGGAGCTACCCCGAAGGCGGCCACGGCGTCGTTTTCCGCCACGGTTAGACCTTCCCTGGTAGAGCCACCCGAACAAGTCTGTCCGCACTTAGTGCCCTGCGTTAGCGAATAAAGCCATGACTGAACTTTCCAACACATTGGCAAACACCGCAACGGTGGATTCCCCTGTGCCTTCCTCACACGAGCAAACTGGATGGGAAGCACCAATTGCCGTGTGCATGAAATGGGTTGCGCTGCGTCCCGACATTGATCCCCTTAGCGGTGCGGTTTCGAGCGACGAGCGTTGGTCGGGTCCTTCGCTGGCTGATCAAGCCGCACTCGAACTGGCATTGCAACTTGGCCAAGTGAGGAACGCGGCGGTCATCGTGCTCACCGTTGGCGAATCCACCAGCGATGCCATGCTTACCGAAGCCGTAGCGTGTGGCGCAACGTCGGCCATTCGCATCACTCCGAACAACGGGTTCAAAGACACAGGGTTCAAAGACACTGGGCCCAAAGACACAGGGTTTAAGCGCTCCGGGCTCAAAGATGCGAGCCACAACGACAATCCCGCACCCACAAGCGCCTCCGTGGCAGCTGCCCTCGCTGAAGTCCTGCGGTCCCTCAATCCGCAATTGGTTCTCTGTGGCGACTGGAGTCTCGACCGGGGTAGCGGATCCGTTCCACCATTCCTCGCCGCCGAACTTGAGTACGGACAGGCGTGCGGAATCGTGCACGTCCACGAGCTGTTATCAGGAAAATCGTTGCCCCTAAAAGTTGATCGTCGGCTCGACGGGGGTCGCCGGGAAGCACTCACCATCTCCGGTCCTGCGGTTCTCTCGGTCGAAGGTGCCGCTTCCCGCCTCAGACGAGCCAACCTGGCCGGTCTTATGGCCGCCCAAAAAACCCCCATCGAGATACGCACCACCACAAAGTTGGTCGCCTCGATTCCAGCCGTTCGTTCCGGCCCGTTCCGCCCCCGCGCCCGTATCCTCGATGCACCGTCGTCAACCGAACCACGCCAACGCCTCGAAGTATTAACGGGCGCATTCACCAACCGAAACCCACCTGTCCGCGCCACGCTCAACCCAGAAGATGCTGCCGATCTCATCTTGGGCAAACTCGCCGAGTGGGGCTACGACCTACCGCTTACGTAACCGAGGTTCACGGGAGGTTCAAGCGCACTGGACAGCCCGATCACGTGCTTCGTGGCCAGAAGAACGGATTTTCGGGCGTCGCAAGATTTCCATCTTCGATTCAGACCGCTCAAAGTAGACGCATGTTGCGCAAGATTCTCCACAATCATTTCACCAAGCTGCCACCTGGAGTCCACCGCAGTAAAATCGTTCTTGCTCGACCTCACACATTTACCGGTTACCAAAGGTGTATGGATTGGTTGTCGTTAACTCTTGTCAATAATCCTCACACGCTTGCCGTGGGAGGGTGCCCTTTTTCGATGGGTTTCCTTAGCGGACGGGGAGAATTACGTTGCGATCGGTAGAGCGGCCGGGTGCTCTGCGCAGGAACGGTTCACCGCGTTGCACAGCGTTGGCTGCAGCGATTTCGCGATGCGCACCTGCCAGGCCGACGATTGATTCCGCCGCTTGCGACCCTGGATCGATGGTGCCGTTATGGTCAATCACCGTTGAGGTCAACACAATTTGGCCGTTGGCAAGCTGTAGCACTTCTACTATGCGCGCTTGCGAAGGCCAATCGATGATTGAACTGGTAGTGATTTCCCAAAACCCTGGATTCACACCAAGCGGATCGAGATGCGCTTTGATTCGATGGTGATGTCGGTGGCCGGTAAGCCAACCAATCACACACGAATGACGATGCAACATTTCGGCCACTGGATCAGCCAACATGCGATCGTCGGCAAAACCCTCAGCCTTCGTTTCGTTGGTCAGCGCCTCTGTTGGGTGATGCGACGCAAGTAGTACGTACACATCTTTTGCTTCAACCAGCCGTTCCTCAAGCCATGCCAGCTGAGCCAGCCCTACACTGCCTTGATAGTGCCCAGCCGGATGGTTGGTATCAATAGCAATAATCCGCACCGCACCAAAATCCGCCACATAGTCGGGACGCAAATTCCGCACGTCACCACCGAATCCGTGCCCTCGGATTACTGCAGATCGGATTACAGCAGATCGGGTCAAGCCAACTTCCGATTCGATATGCGCACAAATGAATTCGTCAGCAGTGATTCCCACTCGTTCAGCATCGTCCCGAACCGTTCGAGTCGGCCCGCCGACGTTGTAGGAAGCCGGTTCTTCCAAGTAAGCAACAAGCGCATCTTCGGGCAAGAATCCTGGTGGCATACCCGTCGACTTATCCACCCCAACAGCGATTAGTTCCAACGCTGCCGATGTCTTCGCCGTCCCCTGGCGCAGCCAATCGTGATTCCCCACAATCCCCAACCATGGAAGCTTCAGGCCAGGCGCAATGATTGGCTCATCGATTGCTTCCAACAGCCCCGGATACGAAGGAAATCCATAGGCACGCTTCCAATAATCATTAACCGAAGGATCAGGACACCAGAACTCTGATTCACCGCCAGCCACACCGACAGCCACCGCAACCACCCCAGCCGCCTCACCAGCCACACCATCAGCCACCGCAACCACCCCAGCCACCTCACTAGCCACGCCATAAGTACACGCCGCAACTGATTGCACACCGTCGTATGGCATGTGCACCGTCCCGCCATCGAGCAATGCTAAGTAGGCGTTGAGTTCATTGCGTTGCGCATTGTCGACGCAGTCACCAGTCACGACCACCACGTCAAGCGGATCGCCCGAAACCGGTGCTACCGCTAAGCCATTGATGGTGTTGACCATGGCCGCGAGTGCGTGCTGCTGCAACAACTCGTGCGGACGGAACATCGGCACCATGATGTCCCACCGCGAATCCGTTGCCGCGGCCAACTGCACAAACTCGGCCCGAGCAGGTGACGACGCGTCAATCACATGCGTATCGGTCAGATGCACCAGTCGCAACAAGGCCCGAGCCCCGGCCAATCGATCGATCAACTCCGAAGCAACCACTCGGGCCGAACGAGACCCGTCAGCTGCATCAGAACCACCAGAACCACCAGAACCACCAGCAAAACCAGCTCCCACGACATCACCAGCCACCCCATCAATTCCGAGATCATCTCGCCACTGGTGAGGCTCACCTGGCCCTTCCACCAACTTGGAGAACACCCGTCGACCATCGGGCTGCTTGGCGCGTTGAATTGTGACATCTAACGTGGTTCGCACTGCACTACCAAAGCAGGTTCTTGTAGTTCCGGCAAGTTCCGGCGGGTACGGTGGTAACTGTGAATTCTTCCCCCGATGTAGCCGTGCGCAATCTCGGGAGCCACACCGCCACAGCCTTGGAAATAGAAACAATCGCCGAAACCAGCACCGCAAAAACTAGCGAAACAACTACTGGCGCGAATGCACCCGAAATTCCGACTGGTAAGAGTACGGGGAAAGCCCAGCCTGGCAGTGTCGAATTCCGGTTGATGCTTTCTCTGTGTATGGCTCTGGGTGCTTTGGCCATCGATTTAATGCTGCCGGCGTTCCCAGAAATTCGCGCTGATCTGGGCTTGGCAAAAGGCTCGCCTGCGGTCGCTGGACTGGTCACGTTTTTCCTCTTCGGTATGGCACTTGGCCAAATCCCCGCCGGGTTGCTCACCGATCGATTCGGACGACGTGTCGCGCTCCAGTCGGCCCTCGTTGGGGTGCTTGTGATGTCCGTTGTTGCTGGCCTCACGCCGAAGCTTGGCTTTATGTTGGCGGTGCGGTTGGTTTGGGGAATGTGCGCCGGTGCAATTCGTGTGATCATCATGGCCTCGGTTCGCGACACGTTCGCGGGTGCGGCCATGGCCAAGGAAATGTCGTTCGTGATGGCCGTATTTTTCCTGGTGCCAATCCTTGCTCCCTCAATTGGAGCGCTCATTGTGGGCGCCGTGAATTGGCGTGCGGCGTTCTTCACCTGCACGGGTGCGGCCACCCTGCTCTTCGCCTGGATCACCGCACGATTCCCCGAAACCCTCAGAGTTGAAAAGCGTCGGCCCATCTCGCTGGACTCAGTTTCCAGTGCGGCAAAGGCCATCGGCAAAAGTAGGCGGACGGTGTGGCTCCTCGTTTCTAACGTAGTGCTGATGGGTGCTTTCAGCGGCTACATCGCCGGTTCACAACAGATTTTTGATGAGGTCTTTCATCAGCGCAAAGCGTTCCCCATTCTCTTTGGGGCAATGGCTGCGGTCATGGCCGTCGGCACTATTACTAACGGGCGCCTTGTGGTCCGGCTGGGTTTGACGCATCTCATAGGTGTGCTTTCGAATTCCTATCTCGTCGGCGGCGTTGCGCTGCTGGTGCTTTCACTCGTTACCCACGGCAAACCACCGTTGTGGTTGTTCTTTTTGTTCTTAGGCCTCACCATTGCTTCGCACAGCACTTTGCTCACCAACGTGAATTCCTCCGCCATTGAACCTCTTGGCGCGTTGGCTGGAACCGGCGCAGCGGTGTTGGGTTCCACTTCGATGGCTATCGGTTCGATTCTCGGCGGCATCACCACCAATCGCTTCGACGGCACCGTTACACCCCTCACCACCGGCTTCGCCCTCGCCGCCGTCCTCTCCGCTGTGTGCATCCGCATCGCCCACCACGGAATCGCGCCACACATCGCCCCCGCGATCGCAACACGCTAAAAGCCAGTGTCTTCGATGTGACGGATGGC
This sequence comes from Betaproteobacteria bacterium, assembly GCA_031361565.1. Taxonomy (GTDB): domain Bacteria; phylum Pseudomonadota; class Gammaproteobacteria; order Burkholderiales; family Burkholderiaceae_E; genus JAPOKJ01. The sequence goes on from JANLRI010000058.1 coordinate 82,308, forward strand.
CTAAAACCTGAGTACCGTCGATAGCCAAATGGAGCCGAGTTTTTGCTCGGTTCTTCGGTTACGAGCAATGCGCTTGTGAAGTGAAATTGGGAGCAACACGATGTTGAAAGCCAAAGCAGCAGTTCTTTACGAGGTAGGCGGACCGTGGAAGATCGAAGAGGTCGATGTCCGCGATCCAGAAGCCGGCGAAGTGCTGGTCAAGCTCGCCTCATCTGGTCTCTGCCACTCCGATGAGCATTTGTTGACGGGCGATATGCCGACGGCTATGCCCGTGGTTGGTGGCCATGAAGGCGGGGGCGTCATCATTGGTTTAGGCACGGGCGTGACCGATTACGAAGTTGGCGACCATGTCGTGTTCGGCTTCATTCCAAGTTGTGGCAAATGCCATTGGTGCTCCATTGGAAAAACCAACCTTTGCGATCGCGGTGCCACCATTATTTCTGGCGACGGTACCTACTCAACGTTCGATAAAGACGGTGTTGGCCTCAACAAGATGTGTGGCATAGGTACTTTTGCAACCCACTTGGTAGCCAAGGTTGAGAGTTGCATCAAGATCGACAAAGACATCCCGCTCATGCAGGCCGCGTTGGTTGGTTGTGGCGTCACGACAGGTTGGGGATCGTCGGTTTATGCCGGTGAAGTAAAGCCTGGCGACAATGTTGTTGTCATCGGTGCTGGCGGTATTGGATCCAATGCTATTCAGGGCGCAAAAATCGCCGGCGCCAAGAACATCATCGCCGTTGATCCGGTGGCCTTCAAACGGGAAAAGGCCATGGAGTTCGGTGCAACCCACACGGCATCTTCAATGGACGAAGCGTTTGGTTTGGTGCAACAACTCACCCGCGGCGTCATGGCCGACAAAGCGATCTACACCGTCGGTGTTGCGGAGGGCGCACATATGGCTCAAGTGATGTCGCTCATCTCCAAGGGTGGACGCATGGTTATTACTGCCGTGTCGCCAATGTTCGATACAAACGTCACCATGAACCTATTTGAACTTACTATTTACCAAAAGGAAGTACGCGGAGCATTATTCGGCGGCGGCTCACCTCGCGCTGATATTCCAAAGTTGCTCGGTCTCTACCAAGCCGGACAGCTGAAACTCGACGAGCTCATCACCAAGACCTACACGTTGGAGCAGATCAACGAGGGTTACCAGGACATGCGTGATGGGAAGAATATTCGCGGCATGATTGTTTTTGAATAAGGGTTTGGTTTTGTTGTTTGGTTGATGTGCGGGTCCTGTCAGCGAACAGCCCCACCGGCACGCTTCGCTTGACGCCTCCGGGGCGCTCCGTTCGCCGCCACCCCCACCTTAGCCAAGCGAGGTCACCCTTGCTTCGTTCTGTTATGGAACGGCTTCGCCGTAGCTCGCTTCGCATCGCTTGGGGTTGTTTACATAATGTTGTTATGCGTACATATTGGGTGGGATTTTGCACCTTGTTAGCAGAGAAAATCCTACCCAGTATGTTCACATATGGGTTTGACTGGGGTGGTTGGCTGTTCTGTTCTACTCGAACCAGCGATGCGTGGATAGTGCTGTTGACTAAGCGATGCGCAGCGAGCTTGGGTTGGTGGCGCCGATCTGGTTCCTGGTGAAGTTGAATTAACTGATGTTATGATGTCTTGATGCGCACTACGTTGAGTTTGGATGATGAGGTGTACTCGGTTGCTCGACAGCGGGCCTTTGATGAGCACCGATCCGTGGGAGAAGTGGTTTCGGGCCTCGCGCGCAAGGGGCTTGAGGCCGAAAAGGCGGTGCGCGTTCCTCGGCCCCTGGGGAAGTTCCGGGGACAAATCACGGTGAGCGAGGACTTCAACGACACCCCCGCCGACGTTGTAACTTCCATGAACACGCCGTTCAGTTGAGAGCTAAATTCGCGCTCGGCGCCCCAGGTAGCTAACTGTGGCTTCCTACCTTCTGGACACGCAAATTGTGATCTGGGCGTCTGCGGAGCCTGAGAAGTTGAGCGAAGCCGCTGCCCGCTTAATCGCCAACCCCGACGAGTCGATGTTTGTCTCGTCGGTTTCGATTGCAGAAATGGCCATCAAACGGTCCATTGGCAAACTCTCACTACCTGCTTCACCCTCCGACATCTGCATCCAAATGGATTTCTCGGAGCTTCCACTCACTTGGGCAGCTGCCGAGCGCGTTGAACAACTTCCTTTAATCCACCGAGACCCATTTGATCGACTGTTAATCGGCCAGGCGATCGAGCACGACCTGACACTGATCACTGCCGCCAGCACAATCCTCCAGTACCCAAACGTCTTGCTCCTTGCGAACCCTTAAATCATGCCAGGCGCTTCCGTTCGATTTCGCCACTAACAGCACATTTTTCACTGAGCTGGTGAGTAAGCGGTCCTACTGGCGAAGTCCTGCTTGCCAAACCGAAGAGCTGTTCGCGTTTTTACCCGATAAAGCGCATTCGGTTGTTGCGAGGGTTGTGTTCAACTTCAGCAAGGCCTAGGTGTTCCATGAGCGGCGGGATGTACATGCCGAAACGGCCACGGAGACCCTTCTTTAAGCCGTACCATCCGCCGACGGGGTTAGTCTCGGATCGTCCCCCTGCTTCAACGGTTCCGTCTTTCGCTGGCTTTTGTTCATCCGCCGATCCCAGATCGATCCAGTCACCCGCTTCTTTGAGCATGGCATGCAGATCGTTCAATGAACGAGCGTCATAGAGCAAAAAGCGGTTTTTCCTACGATGCAAAAAATCACGTCAACGCCATCACGCACGTCCCGTGCATCAAGTACTACGACGACAACGGCGGCGTCTTCAACTGCCACGGATCCTCAACCGCTCCCGTGCCGCTGCTGATTGGTTCACTCGTTATACCCACTCCTTCGTCCCTGGTTTTCCGTACTATTCCCGTGACTTCTGCGACGATCGGCCCCATGATGAAATCATGCAAGACCAAAGAAGCATTGTTTCTGCACGGTTCGCACTGGCTTCGCTCCTTGTTCTAACGATTTGCGTGATGATTGGGTTCAACGATCCGGTTTCTGCGGCGAGCCCGGTTTCGGGAAATCAGTGTAAAAAGAAACAACATGGCGTGTCTATTTCCGGTCTTAGTTGTCAGAAGCAGGGGACCAAATACGTTTGGAGCCGGTCCGTCCCGGCAGAAACAAAATCCTCTACGTGCGACCCTAACTACGACCCCTGCGTGCCCATTGCCAGTGACGTTGACTGTGCTGGCGGTTCGGGAAATGGTCCAGCGTATGTTCAGGGTCCAGTGCGAGTCATTGGGGTCGATATTTACGGACTCGATCGCGACGGCAATAGTGTCGGCTGCGAATCCCACTAAATCACGAAGCGCCGACGAGCCATTGGCGTTTGCCTTGGCCTGGTAGTAGGCGCGCAGAGGTCATACCGGGGAAGTGCATGGGGAGTAGAGCGGTATTGGGTTCCTCGGCTTCGCGGACGAGGGCTTCGCGTGTTCGTTTCGCTAAGGCCCGGTCGGTGTCGTAGAGGAATTCCCATTCGGTTTCCGTGAGTTGCGCTGGGCAGTGCAGGGCGTCGCCGAGGACGATCAGTCGCTCAGTTCCACTCGAAATCACAAAGCTCGTATGGCCGGGCGTGTGTCCTGGTGTCGCACGAGAGGTGATGCCTGGAGCAATGGCCTCACCATCGCAATCGATCAGATCGACTTGTTCTTCGACTACCCGCAACCTGGCCGCGCGCCTACGACCACCACCTGCCCCAACAACAAAGTGTTCCCAATCCGCCACACCAATTCGTATGCGTGCATTGGAGAATACTGATTTGCCATCAGCTTCGAGCCAGCCGCAATGATCCGTATGCAGATGACTGACGGTAACGATGGTGATGTCGCTCGGTCGCAATCCAGCGGCGGCCAAGTTCTCCAACAACGCTGCGCCCTCAAACATTGCATCGTCGGTCTCACCGATGCCGGCATCCATCAACACAATTTCCCTACCGGTGTGCACCAAGAAGGCACCGACGGGAATTTTGAGCTTCCCGTCGGCCGCCAGAAGATGTTCGTGCCCGCTCCAATCGGTCGGTTCGTCGCCCACCGTAAACATGCTCTGCTCCAAGATGCCCACGCCATCAAGAATTGGCTGCACCACAAGATTCCCAACCCGAATCACGTCCATACTCAGAGTCTTACAGGCCATCTCCAGCACTACCGAGGAATTGGGTAAACCTCGACAACACTGTGATCCTTTAGTGGAGATGTGAAGCCAATCGCTGCGGTGCTTTTCGATTTCTCCGACACATTGTTTGGAAAGATGCCCCGAACAGGGTGATGGCCGTCGGAAAACTTGCGGGGCTCGCGCCTACATCCTGCCGCCCTGGCCCGGAAGTGGCGATCGCGGACTCATGGCTGTGCCCGCAATCGTGGAGGCATCCAGGAACTAACAGCCCAGTTTTTCCGCACACTTGAGGCTGGTCGTTAATTGAAACATGTGGGGATTAGGCGCTTAGTAAACACCCAATCCCACACGTTTATTTGGGTTAGTTGCGGGGAACCTTTGACCAGGGGCCGGTTTTGTCGAGGCGAGGTTCGCCGGGGAGGCCGAGGACTTGCTCACCCAAAATGTTGCGCATGATTTCCGAAGTGCCACCTTCGATTGAGTTAGCACGTACACGTAGGAATCCATGTCGAACTCCGCCAGCAGCCCCGTCGACATCGGGAGCGGTTGGGCGGCGCGGCGTGTAGTCGTAACCAACTTGACCGGCTGGGCCAAGAAGGTGCAGTGCGAATTCCATTACGGCCTTGTTCAATTCGGCAAAAACCAATTTGGCCACCGACCCTTCAGGCCCAGGATTTCCCGTACGAGCTTTTTCCGAAGCGCGCATATTGGTTAAGCGTCCAACTTCGCCACGCACCCATAGCTTCATGAGCTGATCCTTTTTCGCTGGATCACGGTCGGCCACGGCTATGTCTTGCCAGATCTTCACGAGTTCGGTCGCCAAGCCGCCCTTCTTCACCACTCCAGTTCCGCCGCCACCAATTGCGGTGCGCTCATTCATAAGTGTAGTTAGAGATGCACGCCATCCTTCACCGACGGCACCAATACGGTTCGCATCAGGAATACGAGCGTCGGTGAAGTACACCTCGTTGAATTCTGCTTCGCCAGTGATTTGATACAGCGGACGAACTTCAACCCCGGGCGAATGCATGTCAACTGCGAAGTACGTCATCCCTTTGTGCTTGGGTGCGTCGGGATCGGTGCGGGTTACGAGCATGCCCCAACTCGCAATGTGGGCAAGCGTGTTCCAAACCTTTTGGCCGTTCACAATCCATTCGTCACCGTCACGAACCGCTTTGCAAGCCAACCCCGCCAGATCGGATCCGGCGCCTGGCTCGGAGAACAGCTGACACCAAACGTGCTCGCCGGTAAACATCGGGCGAAGAAAACGGTGGCGTTGCTCATCGTTGCCGTGGGTCAAGATCGTGGGGCCGGCCAGCGCGATGAAAAACGTGCCCGGTTCCTGCGCATGCGCCCCGGCTTTGCGCAAACGAGATTCGATCAGCTTGTTGAACTCCGGACGCAGGCCCAACCCACCAAACCCCTTTGGAAAGTGCACCCAAGCCAACCCGAGGTCATAACGGGCGCCTCGAAACGTCACGTTGTCGACGGTTTTTGGGTCTATTTGGGCAAGCAAACTATCGATCGCGGCATTCACAATCGTTGCATCAGCGTCAACCGAAGTTTCAACGTTCGCAAGGTCGATAGGGGCAATTGTGTCAGTCACCCCGCCAGTTTCCCGCAAACCACGCCTACTCACCAAAACCTGAGCAAAACATCAGCTTTACGAGGTTCCTGAGTGAACAAAGCGTTAGTAGGCCCATTCGATGCGGGCGCCGAGTTGCTCGGCCAGTTGATCAAGAAGTATCCGGCCCTGGCCCTCGATGAGGTTGCGGACCCCAGATCCAATCAACGGATAGCTCCCAGGATTTGAAGGCACACGATCACCAAAAAGGACGCAAACTTCCAGTTCGTGTTCCTTCGCCGATCCTTCGATTTCCGACCGTCCCTTTAGCCGAGAGAGATGGAGTTCAGACTGCCGGGAGTGCCAAACCAAACCGTCGGCGCCTTGCTGATGAAACCAAGCGGCCCATTGCCGAGTGCACGGATAATGCTCGGCCGTGGTTGCTGCCAATTGCTCGCGAGTCAAACCCCGATCCGTCAGCGACGAATTACGAAGGTCAACCAGAGTGAGATCTACTGGAAGCTCGACATAGGCGACAGCCCAAGTACGAACAATTGCTTCGTAGATTTGTCCTCCAGCGAGGCTGTGATGCACATCGTGAAACACGGATTCCTGTAGCACTGCAGTTTCGTTTTCACCCAGATAGATGGTAGGTACACTTACTCCTTCGCTCGAAACGATCGGCGCAAATCGAGTGTCGCCAAAACCGGGATTGAAGCTGTCGTACCCCCATTTGAGTTGGTATCCACGGCACACGATACGGCCGGATTTCCACTGCACCGTGGGGAAACCGCCAATGAGTTTTTGCTTGGATCGGCGGCGCGACCCTCCCGGAATTCCGGTTTCGCCCGGTGGGTTTGGAACAGGACAGTCCGATGAATTTGGGCAATCGGGAGCGGTCATGACGCGCCCAAAATCCGTGCACCCACTCGGATTGCTCCAATTGCTCCAAGGTCAACAGCGAGACGCAGAAACCAATGAAGAGATCGCCCATCAGCTAACAACATTGGTAAGGATCGCCCTCCCGTTCGTTTTGCACCCAAAGTTTTTGGGCCTCTTGTGCATTGGCCTATTCGCTGGCAGCTCATTGGCAGCTCATTGGCCTATTCGCTGGCAGCTCATTGGCAGTCAGCTCAGAGTCTCTCCGACAGGGTTCGTGAGGTCAGAATTTACTGGACGATGTTGGCGTTAGAAACGAAACGTTGCGCTGCTCGAACAACCCGTTGAAGTTCTGTTTGCAGCAGCGATGTTGGCGACTGTCCACCAAGCCAAGTACTTGCAGATTCAAACCACGACCAGGTGGCCCACGTTCCCAAGTCCACTGGCTCTAGAACTTTCAGCACCTCACCGACTCCTGCTTGCAACTCGCCCTCTTCGGTGAATTGAAATACTGGTGCGAACACTTCAGCGTCATAGTTGACCGTGATCATTTGTTGGGTGGCCCGTTTACGCGCAACCCAGGTTCGGGTAGTTCCGACTTTGTCATCGCCACGCAGCGCTGCCAATGCCTTCATCGAATAGGCGCCGCTGGCCAGCAACCGTTCTCTTTGTCGAGCCAAACGTTGCGCCTGGGCAACGCTCGCCGATGGCACAGGGTCGATGCCGTGCAGCATCATGGCCTTAAGCAATTCGGCGCGTTGTTCCCCGACCGTGCTTGCACGAACATCAAGCAAAACGTTAAGCACACCAAGAATCTGGCCCATGGATTCGGGCGCTAGTTGAAGCTCCGACAACGCCCGTTCAAGCTCTCCGCCGTCGACGGCTTCCGAGGACAGCAGCTCAGACTTCCCGGTCTTACGATCCCGCGTTGCCAATTTGCTCATGTCGCAATTGTAGCATCCAGAAAACTGTGCATCAAGAGCGACATCAGAATTCGTTCTGGACCCCAATGCTCGCCCACGGGCTGAACTGCATCGCCACGCCAGATTCGAGGTCGAGGGCAACGTCGCGGGCGCATTGGGCGAGGTCGTCGGGGAGTTCGTGGACTCGGTCGAGTTCGTCACTGAATTTGAGCCGGGCAACCACGCTTTTGTCGACGGGAACTGCACGCGGCATCCAGGCTGAATGGAGCACAAACGGGACAATCATGCCGGGCTTGCTCAATGTTGCGATAGGGCCGGAGCTCACGTTGGCGGCGTTGAACACTTCGACACGGAATCCACCGTCGTTCAAAATTGGCACCACTACGTACCCGTCGTGTCCGCCCGGATTGGTTCCTGAGTACCTGCTCGCACCCTTGAATGCCGCCGGGCCAACTTCGTTACCCGGACGGTTGGCGCTCTTATCCGACCGGCAAGCCGGATCGGGAGCACCCACAGCAGCAGGACCACCACGAGGCACAAAGATGGGCGACGTTGGCATATCGTCCATGGCCATTTCGTAGACGGAGCACTGCGCAAGGTCGGGCATTGAGGCGGTCATCAGCAGCGGTGGTGTTTCCTCGCGAGGCCACAGCGTTTGATCGACCCGGTCACCGTAGAGATCAACCATCTCGCGGGTAATCGCTTCGGGCCGCCACCCGTGGTACACCGAATGCCGCGAAGTCGGACGAGACATTCCTTCCGTGCTGTAGTCAAGCGCCGAGAGCTGACGGGTCCACAACAATGATGGATCCCTCAGCTCAGCACGTTCATGCACGATGCCAGTTTCAGGATCAAACTCGATCATGGTGGTGCGATCAGGGCTCATGGGAAATCCGTAAAGACCACGCAACGCCGGATCACAGGGACGGCCTAAGGCATCAACTGCGCCGTGATCCTGCGTCATGGCAATGTCGGCATTTTCCGTATGTTCAAATACGATCTTGATACCGTCGGAATCGTCGTAGATGCCGTAGTAGTGGTTCACTTCGGGGGCGAGTTCAAATCGTTTGCACCCAACTTCTTGGCCGGGTTTTGTGGCTTCAATGTCGGCTTTGCGAATCAGATAGACCGGCCCAGAATGGTTGGCTGGCACGGTTCGTTTGCCCCCAAACACCACCTGGGGTTCGATCTTAAATGCGCAATCGGCGACGACGAGCCACTCCCGCGTTTGGGTGATCGAATGCAGAGTTTGCGGAATCACGGCATCAGTAATGGGCCACGAATGGAAGGCTCCATCAGCGGAGTAGCGAACCACCACAAGTTTGCCTTCGTGAGTATTGACTGTCCACATGACATTTCGATCGGGATCAATCACCGGGTGTGCAGTGCTGCGAACCATCGGGAGAATCGGTTGCGGAAACACTTCGAAGGTATGCCAATCCTTGCGATGCCCAACCTCGCCCACGAAGGCTAACGAGTTCGGATCAACCTCTACCGGGCGGCCTACATCCCACGTCATAAACAGTCGATCACCCCAGGGAAGCGGCGCCGTATTGGCAGCGTTGGTCATGCCAAAGGGCGAATGCAGGCCGACCATGGTTGAGCGAAACACGTCGGGCCGTTTCGATCGTAAGCGCGCAGATGGTGAATCAATCCTGCGTTGCCGCCAAGCAAACGTATCGCTCGAGGCACCAAAGGTTCCAGGCTGCAACGACAACCGATACGTCATTCCGTCGCCATAAAACGGATGCGACCCTCCGAACGTATCCGGATGCGGCGCGCTAATAAAGATCTCACCTTTGATGTCAGCCGGCCACGCTCCCTGCGTAACTTTCAGATCATGATCGGCAGGGGCATCGGCACAAAACAACGAACGAGGTAGCGGCATCCGTGATGTCTAGCAGACCCGAATTCCCAACGCCCAGCTGGGGTTTAGTTGGTTTGAAACCAGCAACTATTTGCCACGCGTGGAGACGTTACGGCCGCCGGTTAACTCATAGCGGTTCGTGGCAGCCGACCAGCAAAAACCATTGCTGCACGGACTTCCTCCGCACTAAAGGTGTCACCAGATGCCGTCTCGGCCAAGCCCAGGCAAAGTTCCTCGACAGCCAAACTGTCAGACAGGATGTCGAGAGTCTCAACGAACGAGCTGAAATCATTCATCGAAGCTGCAGGCACACGTGGGCCGATCATGAGATCTTGCGTCTCTGGGCTACCGGTGGTTGCCCTGGCGGAGCCGCCCGGAGTTGTCTTCCACAGAGCCGTTCAAAACCCGAACCAGCACAACGCCGTGCTCTTCGAGCGAAACCACTTCCGCCACAGCCGAGTCTGCTTCTTCATTGCCCACAACCAAGCAAGAGCCCGGCACCAGCCGAACTCCCGGCCCGACATCTTTTACGCTGGCGTGAGTCAAGCCATCCGAATCGCAGCGGTGATAGTCAATCCAAAGATCCCAAGACATGTTCATACGTTACCTTCTCGAGCTGGATTTGGGATCGGAACGTCGAAGGCAAGCTCTAAACGGTCGAGCGTGGACTCATCTAGGTCGGGGAGCACGACGTCAAAGTGAGGGAACCTGAGCGTTGGGATCAATGCAAATCCCAGTAGCCGCAAACGGCCGACGTTCGACAGCCTGATCTTTCCGTACCGTTCCAGTGCAACCACCGAACGACAAAGTTTACTCAGGGACGTATATGGGTTCGCCGCGCCATTTGTCGCCGATGGACTCGTTTTGGATGCGTTCCTGAAGCAGGACGATTCCTTCGAGGAGGGCTTCGGGGCGGGGCGGGCAACCGGGGACGTACACGTCAACGGGGATAATCTGATCGATGCCCTTGGTGACAGAGTACGAATCCCAATAAGGTCCGCCGCAATTGGCACAAGAACCCATGGAAATGACGTACTTCGGCTCAGGCATCTGCTCGTAGAGACGCTTGATAGCGGGGGCCATTTTGTCGGTCACGGTACCCGAGACAACGACAAGGTCGGCTTGGCGCGGCGAGGCCGGGAAGGGGATAACGCCGAGGCGCATTACGTCGTAACGAGGGGACGCAAAGGCGGCACCCATTTCGATGGCGCAGCAAGCCAGGCCCCACTGGTAGCACCAGAGGGAGTATTTGCGGCTGTAGTTGAGCAGCCAGGTGAGTGGCTTGGCGCCCTTCTTATCGAGGAGACCCTTCTCAACTAAACCCATCGCAGAACTCCCTTTCGCCAAGCGTAAATAAGGCCTAGCAACAAAATGAACACAAACACGGCCATTTCCACGAGGCCAAAGACCCCGAAGTACTCAAGTCGCAGTGCCCACGGAAAGAGGAAGACCGCTTCCACGTCGAACATAACGAAGAGAAGGGCGAAAATGTAATAACGGATCTGGCTTTGCGACCAGCCTGCACCAACGGGGTCTACACCCGATTCGTACACGGTCAGCTTTTCAACTCCACCCGTTGTGGGGCGTACAAGGCGAGAAAGCGACAACGTACCGCCGACCAGCACAATGGCGGCCGCGGCGAGAAAGGCCACAGTGAGATAACTGCGAAGGAAGTCCGACACGGCCGTACACGTTAGTGCCCGTCACCCCCCACAACCAACATCACTGAGCGACACTTTGGCCTCATGCCCGGGGCCCGATCCCAAGTACGGTCAAAAAGCCGTCTGCGCTCGCTCAGCCAACCGCACTTCCCCGGCTGCCAGAGTGAGCGTCGAGCGTTACCAGCCGAGTGCGCTTTGGATGTCGGCCGAGCTGATGCTGAGCAAATTGCTGATTGCTCTGGGAACGTAGGAATCCTCGGTGCGCGCAAATCATGTGACGGTCTGCAACACAAGATCGGCCACGAGCACTTCATCAACACCATGAACGAAGTAAAAGCCAAACTTCTCGAAGGTCTCATCGTCGGGCGAGCGGACTTCACCACGATTACCGCCGTCTCAATCCAGGTACCCGAAGAACAGCGACACTGCAATCGTACAAACCGGTTTCGCGTCGGCCCGAATTGAAAGCTAAGCCGCAGCGCGAGTTTTGCGGAGGAATGGGTCGAGGAAGCCAAGCGTCTTATCGGCGATACGCAGGACACGGCCGGCGGCACCGGGGGTTTCAGAATCGACCAGGTTGCCCATAACGGCAAGCGTGATGTCGGCCATGGCTTGTGAGCCAACGGCCAATCGCAGCCCCGGACGAAGCAGCCATGGGTGTCCAATAACGAAACTGAACCTGCGCCCCGTCCGCAGAAAAGCATCGAACCGCGCACCAATTTCACGGTCATACAACGCCGGCGCAGTAACAGGATTGGCCAGCATCAAATCAGAAGCCAGCATGCCCGATTCGAGACCGTAATCAATACCTTCACCGTTCATGGGATTGACCAACCCGGCTGCATCGCCAACAGCCACCCACCCATGACCGTGTCGACGCATCGTGCTCATGGGTAAACGCCATGCGCGCGGACGATCAATATATGGGCCTAGCGACCACGGGCCACGTACTAAGCCCGCATAGGAGTCCAGCAGCTTGTTCAAATTGAGCTTCTTGAACCCTTTCATAGTGCTCAGCGCGCCGACACCAATATTCACCGTGCCATCACCAGCCGGGAACATCCATCCATAACCGGGAACCGGGGTGCCATGCTCGTCTTTGAGTGTGAGACACGATTCCAACATCCGGTCGGCATGACGGGGAGATTCTGCATAGGCCCGAATGGCCAAGCCAAACGGTTCATCGTGATTGCGTTCGGCACCGAGCATCTTGTTGATCGCTCCGGGGGCACCTGCGGCAATGATGACCGATTCGCTGTGCCACTCCCGGCCATTAGCACGCACACCTATTATTTTGGCTTGGCCATTCAGGCCAGGAGAATCAGCCAGCAGAGGTGTTGCCTCATGCTCATACAACATCTCCGCACCAGCATCCGAGGCCGCTTGCATCAGATAGGCATCAAAGGTTTTGCGGGGCCACACCGCACCGTAGCCAGGAAACCGAGCAGACGCGGGCCACTGCAATTCGCGCTGCGTCTTGTGGGCGATCATCCGTAACCCATCGATCCGATGTGCGCCATCGACGTTGAGTTTCAACTCCTGCAGCGCAGCCACCGCCCTGGGTGTCAATCCGTCGCCGCATACTTTGTCCCGCCCGAAGGCCCCTTTTTCGAACACTGTGACCTTGGCTCCAGCGTGCGCCGCTCGAATCGCCGCAGCTGCACCGGCCGGTCCCCCACCAATTACCAAAATGTCACGTTTTTCCACGCCGTCTAGTCTCCCAGCCTCTACCGATTACCTCTACGAATCCACATAAAACGTGACCAAAGCCCGATCATCGGGCTTTGCGGTCTAGCGGAGAATCGCTTTTTCGGCGAAGGTCAAAAGTGCCTGAGGCGCGACCCCGGCAAACAAGGTGAAGGCTGCGGCAACGCCGATGGCGATCTTGGTTCCCATTGGCACGGCGTAAGCGCCGGCAGGTGCATCTTCACCATCACCCGAGAAGTACATCTTCACAATGATCCGCAAGTAAGCGAATCCCGAAACGACCGAAGCCAACATGGCCACAATGGCAATGGCATAGGACTTCACATCGACCGCTGCGGAGAGCACCCCGAACTTCGCCACGAATCCCGACGTCATCGGAATGCCCGCCTGTCCAAGCAAGAACAACGTGAGCGCCAAAGCCAGCACGGGGGCTTTGCGTCCAAGACCTTCATACGACGACAACGAGTGCGCAGCGTCTCCTCGGCGACCAACAATTGTCACCACGGCGAACGTGCCGAGCACTACAAAGGTGTAGGTCAACAGGTAGAACAGTGCTGCAGAAACACCCTTAGTTGAAGCAGCCTGCACGCCAATCATGATGAACCCGGCATGGGAGATTGAGCTGTAGGCCAGGGTGCGCTTTACGTCGGTTTGTACGATAGTAAGAATCGAGCCAATGACCATGGTGATAATCGAAAGTACCCATACAATTGGGTGCCAGTCGGATTCCAAGGTTCCGAGGGCGGTGAGCAAGACGCGCAGCAGCGCAGCAAACCCCGCGGCCTTGGCGGCAGCTGCCATGAACCCTGCAACCGGTGAAGGTGAGCCTTGGTACACATCGGGTGTCCATAAGTGGAACGGAACGGCCGCAACTTTAAAGGCCATACCTACGAGCAACAGGGCCAAACCAGCGGTCAACAGGCCGTTGTGGAGCACCACGTTTTCGCTCAGGTATGTGGCAATCTTGCCGAGGTTGGTGGAACCAGTTGCACCATAGGTGAGCGCGATTCCGTAAAGGAACAGTGCCGACGAGAATCCACCAAGCACGAAGTACTTGAGCGCAGCTTCTTGGGATTCGACTCGGCGCAGATGCGAACCCGCCAAAACGTAAAGAGCAATCGAAAGAATTTCGAGACCAAGGAACAATACGATGAGGTCATTGGCCGAGGCCATGATCATGCCACCGGAGGCTGACAACATCATAAGTACAAATACTTCTGGGCCTTCGAGCTGTTCACGCTTTAGATAGCCGTCAACCACCAGCGCTGCGAGCGCCAAAGCACAACAGATCGTTACCGTAATAAAGATGGCAAAACCGTCGACCTTTACGGCATCGGCGATGGCGGTGAACGAACCGGGGCGGATGCGAATCCATTGACGCCACGCCGAGAATGCCGCCGTTGCCACGGTCCCGAGCGTGATCCAGATGTACGTGCCGCTGATCCACTTGGAATGACGGAACAACGATGCCAACACCAACAGCACCATGGCGCCGGTAACCAAAATCGTGGAAGGCGCAATAGCCGTCCAGTCAATAGTCGGCATCAACAGCTTTTCGGCAACCACGCCAGCTTCGGCCAGCGCAGCATCGGGTTGAACGATGTCGTTTCCGGCCTGAGCAAGGAGAGTTAGTAGTAGCGCGCTCACTTGGTGGCCTTCCCAGCTTCAGACTTGGCCGGTTTCTCGGTTTTCACCGCAGCACCTTCACCAGCAACAGCACCTTCACCAGCACCAGCACCTTCGACAATGCCACCGCGCATCTTGGCAACCTCTGGTTCACGAACCGAAGTCTTGCCCTCGATGTGAGCAATGAGCGCCTTCACCGAAGGATCAATGCGATCTAGAAACGGCTTTGGATAGACGCCCATGAACACGATCAAAAGTAACAATGGCGCAATGGCTAGCTTTTCCCGGAGGTTCAGGTCTTCCATGGAGTCGCCCGCATCGGGTTCACCGTGGAAGGTGCGTTGGTATGCCCACAGAAGATACAACGCAGCCAGAATCACGCCAGAGGCGGCGACTACGGCCCACCAGCGGTGCGTCAAGAAGGTACCGATCAGAATCAGGAACTCGCCCACGAAACCGTTCAGACCGGGCACACCAATCGACGAGAGCATCACGATCGTGAACACACCAGCAAACACCGGAGCCATCTTTTGCAAACCGCGAAGCTCAGCAATTTCACGAGTGTGGCGGCGCTCGTAGATCCAGCCGACGAGAAGGAACAATGCTGGCGTGGAAACACCGTGGTTGATCATCTGCAAGACCGAGCCGCTGAGTGCTTGCTGCGTTATGGCATAAATTCCAACCACGATGAAGCCAAGGTGAGCGATCGACGAATAGGCAACAAGACGTTTGAGGTCTTTTTGCACCACGGCAGTAAGTGCACCGTAGATGATCCCGATTACACCGAGGGTGAGCATCACCGGGCCAAACCAAGAGGAAGCCTCAGGGAACAAGAACAACCCGAAACGAATCAAGCCGTACGTACCCATCTTGAGCATCACCCCGGCCAGGATCACCGAACCCGCGGTAGGCGAATCGGTGTGGGCATCGGGTAGCCACGTATGCAGCGGGAAGATTGGCACCTTGATGGCAAACGCCAACGCAAACGCCAGGAATAACCAGCGAGCAGTGGTTTGACCCAAGCCAGCTTCCGCGAGCTGCGTAATATCAAACGTGTACATACCAAGCTTGGGCTTCGCCAGAGCAACCAGGGTGATGGAAGCGACCAACATAAGGGCTGAGCCGAACATGGTGTACAAAAAGAACTTTAGGGCGGAGTAGGTCTTGTTGCCGTGTCCCCAGCCGCCAATCAGGAAGTACATCGGCACAAGCACAATTTCGAAGAACACGAAGAACATGAAGAGGTCGAGCGAGAGGAACACGCCCATGACCCCAGCTTCAAGCAGCAACAACCAAGCAACGTAGGACTTGCGCTCATGGCGTTCGTCGGGCCCGAAGATAGCGATCGGGAATAGAATGCCGGTAAGGACAATCAGCCAAAGCGAAATACCGTCTACGCCCAGATTCCAGGAAACACCAAACTGGGAGATCCACTGGTGCTTTGAAGCGAACTGGTAACCAGCTTCGGCTTTATCAAAGTTGGTCATCAACCAAACCGCCAGCGCCAACGTGGCACCGGAAACGCCTAGTCCAAGGGTCGTAACAATTTCGTGACGGGTTTTGGGAACGACAGCAACAACTGCAGCGCCAATCATCGGAACGAGGATGAGCATAGTGAGCAACGGGAACGGCACCGAAGCAGCCGAGTGAGCACCGGCTTCAGCGATATGCGCTGAGCTAGACGCGGAGTTAAAAACAGCGGAGTTAAAAACAGAGGCAGGAACGTTCATGACTTAGGCCGCCGTTTTCACGATGAGGTAGGCAAGGATGGCCACGGCGCCGCCCAGCAGTCCAACCGCGTAGGACCGCACGTAGCCATTCTGCACTCGCCGCACCACCCCACCCACGCCGGTGAGAACACGACCAAATCCGTTCACAATGCCATCAATCAGTTTCTTGTCAAAGGTAAACGCTGCGAAGTTCGCCAACGCATGACCAGGCTTCTCAAACAGGTTTGAGTAGACATTGTCCACGCCGTAAGCCTTTTGCAGCAAGGCGGGTTCAAGTTGCGGGTTGTCGGCACTGCGTGACCACAGTTTCCAACCAATTGCGATACCCGCGAGTCCGCAGGCAATAGCGATAAGTGCCAATACGAATTTCGTTCCACCAGCGACATGAGGGGATTCGCCCACAAACGCGCCCAACTCGGTGCCAGGAATCTTGGCGGATTCCAGCCACTTGGCCAGGAATTCAAACTTGGCCGAAAACGGCGTGTTCATGAACCCGCCAACAATCGAAAGCCCGGCAAGCGCAACCAACGGCAAAAGCATCAAGATCGGAGACTCGTGCGGCGTATGCGCATCATGTCCATCATGTCCAACATCCGAACTTTGAGGATCTTCGACATGGGCAGCAACAGTATGTACATCAGCCGAGGCCGAAACTGCTCCAACGCCAAATCGCTCCTTACCGAAAAACACCAAAACGATTTGGCGTGTCATGTAGTAAGCGGTCATAAGTGCCGTCACTAATCCAATGAGCCACAACAACTTGTTGGATTGGTAAGCGCCTAGAAGAATTTCGTCCTTCGACCAGAAGCCAGCGAACGGTGGCACACCAGCGATGGCGAGCCAGCCAATCAGGAACGTAATGGCGGTCACGGGCATGAACTTGCGAAGGTTGCCCATGCGTTTCATGTTCTGCTCGTCATCGGTGACCCCATGCATGCCATGGATAACCGAACCGGCGCCGAGGAACATCAGAGCCTTAAAGAAGGCGTGGGTGACCATGTGAAAAATGGCTGCAATATTTGCGCCCACACCAACAGCCAAGAACATATAACCAAGCTGCGAAATCGTTGAATAGGCCAGCACTCGTTTGATGTCGTTTTGGCTCGTGGCAATCGTGGCCGCAAACAACGCGGTAAGCGCACCAACCCAAGCAACGACCTTCAGTACGTTGGGGGCAAGCTCCAACAATGGATGCACACGTACCATCAGGTATACACCGGCGGTAACCATCGTTGCCGCGTGGATCAACGCGGAAACTGGTGTGGGGCCCTCCATGGCGTCGGGAAGCCAAACGTATAGGGGCAACTGCGCAGACTTGCCACACGCACCTACGAACAGCAAGGCACAAATGGCGGTAGCGGTCCCCGTCGACATGCCTTTTTCTTCAATGACGCGGAACACCTGGTTGTACTGCAACGAGCCAGTGTGTTGGAAGATCAAGAACATGGCGCCCATGAGGCCAAAGTCGCCGATGCGGTTTACTACGAAGGCTTTCTTGCCAGCGGACGCCGCAGAGTTCTTCTCAAACCAGAATGAAATGAGCAGATACGAACACGCACCTACGCCTTCCCAACCCAGGAACATCAGCACGAAGTTGTCGGCCAATACCAACATCAACATGGAGAACACAAACAGGTTCAGGTAAGTGAAGAACCGCGGGAATCGTGGGTCGCCATGCATGTAGCCAATGGCGAAGAGATGAATCAGCGTGGCGATGCCGGTAACGAAGAGCACCATGATGATCGACAGCGGATTCACCAACAATGCCGCATTTACCCCTAGCGACGGGATCCAGGAGAACATAGTTTTTGTGAAAGCACGTTCGGATTCGCTCTTCCCAACCAAGGAAAGAAACACGCCGATGGCGGCAAGGAACGACCCAGCGACCATGGCCGTGGCCAAGTACCCGGAGAGTGGTTCTCCAATTCGTTTACCAACGAGCAAAAGAATGCAAAACCCAACCAGTGGGAGTGCAGGAATTATCCAGACAAGATCAAGCATGTACTGCCCTCAGCCTTTGAGCAGCGATGCGCTGTCCGCCGTGGCACCGATTTTACGGCGGCGGAAAATGGACACG